>NZ_JBVJQR010000021.1:0-145092 GCF_055608425.1 Kitasatospora sp. NPDC036934
CGCCCGGTTACATTCCGAACCCGGAAGCTAAGCCTCACAGCGCCGATGGTACTGCAGGGGGGACCCTGTGGGAGAGTAGGACGCCGCCGAACAATCATTCCAAAAAGACCCCCTCCCAGTCGGGAGGGGGTCTTTTTGCGTTACCCTCTGCGAATGCAGAACCTGACCCTGACCTGGCAGACCGCCGGGGGCGCCGCCGTCGTGCTCTACGGTGGCGCGTTCGTCGCCGCGAGGGTCCGGAGGCCGGGGGTGTCGGCGCTGCTGCGGGAGGCCGGCACGCTGCTGGCGCTGTTCGCGCTCTGGCAGCTGGTGGGGCACCTGTCGGTGATGAGTGCGGACCACGCGCTGGACCGGGCGGGCTGGATCCACCGGACCGAGCGGGCGGTCGGGCTGCCGGACGAGGCGTCCTGGCAGGCGGCGGTCACGCCGTACCCGGTGCTGGTGCGGCTGGCGAACTACTACTACGCGGTTATGCACTTCGCGGTGATGCTGGGGGTGCTGCTCTGGGTCTTCCTGCGGCACCGGGAGCGCTACGCGTGGGTGCGCAACACGGTGGTGATCACCACTGCGGTCTGTCTGCTGGTGCAATTCGTCCCGGTGGCGCCGCCGCGGATGCTGCCGCAGAGCGGGTTCGTCGACGTGGCCGCCGAGTACGGGCAGTCGGTGTACGGCGGGGCGGTCGGCGGGGTGGTGGTGGCCGACCAGCTGTCGGCGATGCCCTCGGTGCACGTCGCCTGGTGCGTGCTGGCGGCGGTCGCGGTGGTGCGGGTGTCGTCGAGCCCGTTCCGCTGGCTGGTGGTGCTGCACCCGGTGCTGACGGTCGCGGTGGTCGTGGTGACGGCCAACCACTTCTGGGCGGACGGTATCGTCGCGGTCGCGATCCTGCTGTTCGCCTACGCGGTCCTGGCGTTGACGGCACGGCGACGGGGTCGGGTCTCCGTCTCGACGGAGACCCGACCCCGTCGCCGTGCCGAGGACCGGTCCCAGCAGGTCGGCTGAGAGCCCGGGCAGGTCACTTGACCGGGAGGGCGACCTTCCCCCAGGAGCCGTTGCTCAGGGCGGAGGTGGCCCAGTACCAGGCGGCGAGCCCGGCGACCGCGGCGATCCAGCCGGCCGCCTTGGCGAGGCCGCTGTAGCTGCCGAGGACGGCGATGGCGTTGAGCACCAGGGAGAGCGTGAAGAGGCCGTAGACGGCGCGGCTGACCAGGCCCGCGCCCCAGCTGGCGGCCGTGAGGCTGAGGACGAGCAGGGCCCACAGCAGCAGGAACAGTCCGACGGCGTTCTTGCTCGCGCCGCCCGCCATCGACCAGGTCGCCCAGAAGGCGCCGAGGCTGGTGAAGGCGGTGCCGGTGAAGCCCTCGCCGCCGCGGAGCTGCCACAGGCCCGCGATGAAGAGGGTGACGCCGCCGAGCAGATGGGCGAGGTGGGCCGCGTCCCCGACGCCGGTTCCGTGCAGGACCCCGGTGGAGAGCAGGCCGTAGGCGAGCAGTGTCAGGCCGAGGGCGAGGTAGCCGAGGTTACCCGCGTCGGCTCCGGTGGAGCGGGCGTTCGTTGCCCCGGTAGCGTCGTTGCTCACCGGAGGCTCCTTTCACTCTGGGCGCGCGCAGGGCGCAGTAACGCTTGGTGTCGTCTCGATGAGGGGTTGCGCGCGACCGCGCCGAGGGCGCACGGCGAAGGGCGTGCGCTGGCAGCGGTCAGAAGTGAGGTCAGAAGTGGTGGGCCGGCGGAGATCCGCTGGTCACGTCCTCGTCGGGGGATTCCCCGGCGAGATCGGTGTACCCGGCACGGTCTGCTTGTACCCTTGTGAAGATAACAATTTGTGACGATGTCAGTCGTGGAGTGCTCACGGCTGACGCTGGGTCGGAACCCGCAGCGTCAGGATCGCCATGTCGTCGGACGGCGGCTCCGGGGCGAAGCGCTCGACCGCGCGCTGCACCCGCATCGCGACCGCGCCGGCGGTCAGGCCGGTGCACCCGGTGAGTACCTCGGCGAGGCCGTCGTCGCCCAACATCCTTCGGCCCTCCCGGCGTTCGGTGACGCCGTCGGTGACGCAGAGCAGGACCTCGCCGGGGGAGAGCACCAGGTGCTCGGCGGTGAGTTCGAGGTCGTCCATGACACCGAGCAGCGGCTGCGGGGTGGCGGCCCGGTCGACCTGGCCGTCGGTGCGCAGCCTCAGCGGCAGCGGGTGGCCGGCGCAGACCAAGGACAGTTCGGTGCTGCCGTCCGGGCGGGGCGTCAGTTCGCCGTAGAGCAGGGTGAGGAAGCGGCTGCGCGAACCCTCGTCCAGGATGGCCGCGTTGAGCCGGCGCAGCACCTGCGGGGCGTCCAGGCCCTCGCGGGCGAGCAGCCGCAGCGAGTGCCGGGCCAGGCCGGTGACGGAGGCGGCCTCGGGGCCTGTGCCGCAGACGTCGCCGATGGCGAAGCCGTAGGTGCCCTCGCGGATGGTGAACAGGTCGTAGAAGTCGCCGCCGACCTCGTTGCCCTCGCCGGCGGCCTGGTAGTAGACGTCCACCTCGACGCCCGGGATCTCGGGCAGGTCCGGCGGCAGCAGGCTGCGCTGCAGGGCCTGGCTGGTGGCGGTGCGCTCGGAGTAGAGGCGGGAGTTGTCCAGGGCGAGGGCGGCCCGGCGGGAGAGGTCCTCGGCGAGTTCGAGGATCTCCTGGCGGAAGCGCACGCCGGCCGGGACACCGAGGGCGAGCAGGCCGATCACCCGGTTGCGGGCGGTGAGCGGCAGGACGACGGTCTCGCCGAGCAGTCCGGCGAGTTCGGGGCTGTCGATGAGGCCGCGGGAGCGGGCCGTCTCGGTGGGCGCCGTCCAGAAGCGGACGCCGTGGGTGGGGCCGGCCTCGGGGGAGGCGGTCTTGTCGAGCAGGTCGCGCAGCGGGTCGATCCGGTCCTCGTCCTCGTGCAGCACGAAGGCGAGGCGGGCCGCGGAGCTGTGGTCGCCGTTGGTGTAGACGGCGCACCAGGAGGCGAGGGTGGGGACGGCCATCTGGGCCATCAGCGCCAGGGTCTGCTCGTGTTCGAGGGTGCCGGCCAGCAGGTCGGAGGCCTCGACGAGGAAGGAGAGCGAGCCGCGGCGCAGCCGTTCGAGCTCGGTCAGCCGGGTGCTCTCGACGGCCAGGGCGACCCGGTCGGCAGCGAACTGGAGGCGCAGCGCGTCCTCGTTGTCGTAGCGGCCGGGCGCGGCGGTGGCGATGCCGAGGGAGCCGATCAGGCGGCCCTCGACCTTGAGCGGCACGGTGACCAGGGAGCGCATGCCGCTGCCGGAGAGCAGCGGCAGGCCGGTGGGGCGGGAGTCGAGGTCCTCGTGGACGGAGGGCAGCCGGGCGGAGTCGTAGCGGTTTCCGGTCTCCACCGGGAAGCGGGTGTGCCGGCGGTGCCCGGTGGTCAGGCCGGTGGCGGCGCGGACCTCGAACTCGGCCTCGTCGTCGGTGGTGAGCAACAGGTAGGCGGCGTCGGCGTCGAGCAGGTCGCGGGCGCGTTCCACGGTGCGCTGGAGCAGGGTTTCGAGGTCGTCGGTGGCGACCGGGCCGGCCAGCAGGTCGAGCCTGGGCCCGGTCGGGTCGGGACGGTCGCCGGGCAGCGCGCGGGCGGGGGAGCGCAGCACGGCGCGGTCGGGTTCGAGGACGAGCAGACAGAGGGTGGAGGGGACGCCCTCGGTGTCGCGCACCCGCACCTGGACGCCGTAGACCTCGACCTCCTCGCCGTCGGGCCGGCGCACGCCGTAGCCGCCCTCCCAGCGGGCCAGCCGGAGGGTGTCGGTGAGGCCGAGGCCGCGGCCGGGGGCCTGCGGCCAGACCGCGAGGTCGGCCCAGGGGCGGCCGAGGACGGTGGCGGCGGGGTGCCGGAAGAGCGCCTCGGCGTCCGGGTTCCAGGCCAGCACGCGGCCGTCGTCGTCGAGTTGGACGACGGCGACGTGCACCGGACCGGGGCCGCTGGGCAGGTCGCTGCCGGGGGTGGCGGGAACGGCGTAGCGGGTGCCGGTCACGTGTGCGGGCAGCGCGAGCCGGAACCAGACGGTCTTGCGCCCGGCCGCGTACTCGACGCCCCAGCGCTCGGCGAGGGCGGAGCACATCAGCAGGCCGCGGCCGCCCTCGCCGTCGGGGTCGGCGTAGCGGTCCGAGGCGGTGACGGGCCCGTCATCGAGGGAGGGCAGGCCGCGCTCGGGGTGGTGGTCGGTGACCTCGATCCGGACGGTCTCCTCCTCGCGGAGGCAGCCGACCTCGGCGGCGGTGCCGGCGTGCACGACGGCGTTGGTGACCAGTTCGCTGACCAGCACGACGGCGTCGTCGACGACCTCGGGCAGGCCCCAGCCGAGCAGCGCGTCCCGGACGAAGCCCCGGGCGGCGGCCGCGGACCGGCCGTCGGGATCGAAGGTGGCGGCTGCGCGCGCGGTGACCACGTTGCCACTTCTCCTCTGCTGCTCTTGCCCTGACTGTCCGGGGTTCGGCGCCGACCTCCCCGTGCGCGCCGTCGGTGGGCGGCGCTGGGTCGGGCCGAGGCCCGGTGCAGCGCTCCACCCTACTTTCCGCTTGGTTCCCCGTGGGGGCGGGGCCGTGAAACAGGCACCAGAGGGTGATTCTGCCCACCTGTTTCGGACGGTGCGGGGACAACCGAGCGCAACCGGCCGTATACCCGATGCCAGTGCTGCCAGACTGGGGGGTCCGCGACGGCCGGTGGGAGCAGTACGGTCGTATGGGTGCCGGCGGGCCGTGGGTCCGGCCGGTGCGCAGCCCAGCCGGGCCGGTGCCCGGTTCGTGCCGTACCGACGCGGCGGTCACCGGACAGTTCACACGATGTGGGAGGGGCCCGTTGAGTTCGGCCACCAAGGACGCCACCAAGGACGCAACCGGTACGACGCCGCCCGCTCCGCGCGGGGGGCGGTCCGGGACGGCGCCGCGGATCGCGGCCGGCCGGCGAGCGGCGCACAACCGTAGTGCGGAGCCGGCCGAGTTGCGCAAGCTGCTGGCCGCGCTGACGGCGATGCGGGACGGCAACTTCCGCCGCCGGCTGACCGTGCCGGGGGACGGGCCGCTGGCGGAGATCGCCGCGGTGTTCAACGAGGTCGCCGAGCGCAATCAGCACCTGACCGGTGAACTGGCCCGGGTGCGGCGGGCGGTGGGCCGCGAGGGCCGGCTGAACGAGCGGCTGGAGACCGGCGCGGGCGAGGGCGCCTGGATGGCGGCCGTCGACAACTGCAACGCGCTGATCGACGACCTGGCCCGCCCGATGGCCGAGGTGGGCCGGGTGCTGAGCTCGATCGCCGAGGGCGACCTGGACCAGAAGATGGAGCTGCGCTCGCTGCACAGCAACGGGGTGAGCCACCCGCTGCGCGGCGAGTACCTGAAGATCGGCCGGACCGTCAACGGACTGGTGGACCAGCTCTCGGAGTTCACCGACGAGGTGACCCGGGTGGCCCGCGAGGTGGGCACCGAGGGCAAGCTCGGCGGTCAGGCCAAGGTCCGTAGCGTGTCCGGCAGTTGGAAGGACCTGGCGGACTCCGTCAACACCATGGCGGGCCGGCTCACCGCCCAGGTGCGCAACATCGCCCAGGTGACCACGGCGGTGGCCAAGGGCGACCTGTCCCGCAAGGTGACCGTCGACGTGGCCGGCGAGATGCTGGAGCTGAAGAACACCGTCAACACGATGGTGGACCAGCTGAACGGCTTCGCCGCCCAGGTCACCACGGTGGCCCGGGACGTGGGCACCGAGGGCCGACTCGGTGGCCAGGCGCAGGTGCCGGGCGTGGCCGGGGTGTGGCGCGAGCTGACCGACTCGGTGAACTTCATGGCCGACAACCTGACCGGCCAGGTGCGCAACATCGCCCAGGTGACCACGGCGGTGGCGCGCGGGGACCTGTCGCAGAAGATCGAGGTGGACGCCCGCGGCGAGATGCTGGAGCTGAAGAACACCATCAACACGATGGTGGACCAGCTCTCCGGCTTCGCGGAGCAGGTGACCCGGGTGGCCCGCCAGGTGGGCACCGAGGGCCGGCTCGGCGGTCAGGCCCAGGTGCCCTGGGCGGCCGGGGTGTGGCGGGACCTGACCGACAACGTCAACTTCATGGCGAACAACCTCACCGACCAGGTGCGCAACATCGCCCAGGTGACCACGGCGGTCGCCAAGGGCGACCTCTCGCAGAAGATCCAGGTGGACGCCCGCGGGGAGATCCTGGAGCTGAAGAACACCATCAACACGATGGTGGACCAGCTCTCCGCCTTCGCGGACGAGGTGACCAGGGTCGCCCGCGACGTCGGCACCGAGGGCATCCTGGGCGGCCAGGCGAGCGTGCCGGGGGTGTCCGGGACGTGGAAGGACCTGACCAACAGCGTCAACCTGATGGCCAACAACCTGACCAGTCAGGTCCGCAACATCGCCGAGGTGACCACGGCGGTGGCGCGCGGTGACGTGTCGAAGAAGATCACCGTCGACGCCCGGGGCGAGATCCTGGAGCTGGTGACCACCGTCAATACCATGGTCGACCAGCTGTCGGCCTTCGCGGACGAGGTGACCAGGGTCGCCCGTGAGGTGGGCACCGAGGGCATCCTGGGCGGTCAGGCGCGGGTGCGCGGGGTGTCGGGGATCTGGAAGGACCTGACCGACAACGTCAATTTCATGGCGTCGAACCTGACCGGACAGGTGCGCAACATCGCCGAGGTGGCCTCCGCGGTGGCCCGCGGCGATCTCTCCAAGAAGATCACCATCGACGCCCAGGGCGAGATCGCGACGCTCGCCGGGACCCTGAACACCATGGTCGACCAGTTGTCCGCGTTCGCCGTGGAGGTCACCCGGGTCGCCCGGGAGGTCGGCACCGACGGCACCCTGGGCGGCCAGGCGAGCGTGCCGGGCGTGGCCGGCATCTGGAAGGACCTGACCGACAACGTCAACCAGATGGCCAACAACCTCACCGGCCAGGTCCGCAACATCGCGCTGGTGATCACGGCGGTCGCCCGCGGCGACCTCTCGCAGAAGATCGACGTCGACGCGCGCGGCGAGATCCTCCAGCTGAAGACCAACATCAACACCATGGTCGACCAGCTCTCGGCCTTCGCCGACGAGGTCACCCGGGTCGCCCGCGAGGTGGGCACCGACGGGCGGCTCGGCGGCCAGGCCCGGGTGCCCGGGGTGGACGGCACCTGGCAGGACCTCACCGAGTCGGTGAACGAGCTGGCCAACAACCTGACCCGGCAGGTGCGCGCGATCGCCCAGGTCGCGACCGCGGTGACCAGGGGCGACCTGAGCCTGCGGATCGACGTGGACGCCGCCGGTGAGCTCGACGAGCTCAAGGACAACATCAACCAGATGATCGCCAACCTGCGCGAGACCACCCGCACCAACCAGGAGCAGGACTGGCTCAAGACCAACCTGGCCCGGATCTCCGGCCTGCTGCAGGGCCGCCGGGACCTGGAGGCCGTCGCCTCCCTGATCATGACCGAGCTGACCCCGGTGGTCTCCGCCCAGCACGGCGCCTTCTTCCTAGCCCAACCGGCCGGTCGGACCGCCGAACTGATCACCGAGGACGACGACGAGAACGACACCGTGCTGCGGCTGATCGGCAGCTACGGCTACCAGCGGCGGGCGATGCCGACCACCTTCCGGCCGGGCGAGTCGCTGATCGGCCAGGCCGCGGTGGAGAAGCGGGCGATCATCGTCAAGGAGGCGCCGCCCGGGTACCTCAAGATCGCCACCGGCCTCGGCGAGGCCTCGCCGGCCCACATCGTGGTGCTGCCGGTGCAGTTCGAGGGCCGGCTGCTGGGCGTGATCGAGCTGGCCACCTTCAGCTCCTTCACCACCGTCGCACTGGACTTCCTCAACCAGATCGCCGACCTCATCGGCGTCACCGTCAACACCATCAGCGTCAACACCAAGACCGAGGGGCTGCTGCTGGAGTCCCAGCGGCTCACCGCCGAACTCTCGATGCGCTCCGCCGAGTTGGAAGCCCGCCAGGAGGAACTGGAGCGCACCAACGAGGAGTTGCAGGAGAAGGCCGAGCAACTGGCCCAGCAGAACCGCGACATCGAGATCAAGAACAGCGAGATCGAGGAGGCCCGGCAGGTCCTGGAGGAGCGCGCCGAACAGCTCGCCCTGGCCTCCCGGTACAAGAGCGAGTTCCTCGCCAACATGTCGCACGAGCTGCGCACCCCGCTCAACTCGCTGCTGATCCTGGCCAAGCTGCTCTCCGACAACAACGAGGGCAACCTCTCGCCCAAGCAGGTCGAGTTCGCCGACACCATCCACGGCGCCGGCTCCGACCTGCTCCAGCTGATCAACGACATCCTCGACCTGTCCAAGGTCGAGGCCGGCAAGATGGACGTCCGCCCGGCCCGGATCGCTCTGGTCCAGCTGGTCGACTACGTCGAGGCCACCTTCCAGCCGGTCGCCCTCGACAAGAACCTGGACTTCGCGGTGCGGATCTCGCCCACCCTGCCGGTCACCCTGCACACCGACGAGCAGCGGCTCCAGCAGGTGCTGCGCAACCTGATCTCCAACGCCGTCAAGTTCACCGACACCGGCGGCGTCGACTTCTCGATCAGCGCGGCCGGCCGGGACGTCCCCCAGCACGTGCGCGAGCGGCTGCTGGAGTTCGGTTCGATCCAGGGCCCGGACGACGAGTTGATCGCCTTCTCCGTCTCCGACACCGGCATCGGCATCCCCAGCAACAAGCTGCGGGAGATCTTCGAGGCGTTCAAGCAGGCCGACGGCACCACCAGCCGCAAGTACGCCGGCACCGGCCTCGGGCTGTCGATCAGCCGCGAGATCGCCCGGCTGCTCGGCGGCGAGATCCACGCCGAGAGCGAGCTGGGCAGGGGCTCGACCTTCACGCTCTACCTGCCCCTGCGCACCGACGCCCCCGACGCCGCCACCGAGCGCCAGGGCGGCGCGAACCCGCCCGCGCTGCGCGCCACGGTCGGGGTGACCCCGGTGGGCCTGCCCGTGCCGGTCGGCGAGAGCCCGGCCGACCACTGGGCCCAGGAGGTCCGGGAGCTGGCCGAGGAGCGCCGTCGCGGCGCGGTGGAGCGGCGGCGCAGCGCCGCCCTGGAGAGCGCCGCCGCCCCGCGGGCGGTGGAGCCAGCCCAGCAGTTCCGGCCGGCCCGCGGCGACACCCGCTTCGACGGCCAGCAGGTGCTGATCGTGGACGACGACGTGCGCAACGTGTTCGCCCTGACCAGCGTGCTGGAGCAGCACGGACTGACCGTCCTGTACGCGGAGAACGGCCGCGAGGGCATCGAGATGCTGGAGCAGCACGAGAACGTGGCGCTGGTCCTGATGGACATCATGATGCCGGAGATGGACGGCTACGCGACCACCGAGGCGATCCGCCGGATGCCCCAGTTCGCGGGCCTGCCGATCATCGCGCTGACCGCCAAGGCGATGAAGGGCGACCGGGAGAAGTCCCTGGAGGCGGGTGCCACCGACCACATCACCAAGCCGGTGGAGACCGACCACCTGCTGTCGGTGATGTCCGAGTGGCTGAACGGCGACCGCGCGAGTGAGTGAGCGAAGCGCGTGAGCCGTCGACGGGCGCGGCCGGTGCGGCGTGAACCCCGCGGTTCGCGCCTGCCGGTCGGCCGGTTTGCTGGCGGTCGGGCCCGGGAACCCGGTAGGGTCACCGAGCGTTGCGAACAGTGACCGGACGGCGACACGCTGCTGAGCGTGCGCCGGAGCACTGGCTGCGCGCCGTTCCGGATCGGGTCACGACGGAGCGATGTGCCGGGCGAGGGGGTGCGGCTAGCATGACCGGGGTAGCGGTGGGCAGTACGCGGGTGCCCACACCGGGCGGCAGGCAGGCGACAGGAGGGCGAGCCCCGATGCAGAAGGCCAAGATCCTCCTGGTCGACGACCGGCCGGAGAACCTCCTGGCACTGGAGGCGATCCTCTCCGCCCTGGACCAGACGCTGGTGCGCGCCGCCTCCGGCGAGGAGGCGCTCAAGGCGCTGCTGACCGACGACTTCGCGGTGATCCTGCTGGACGTCCAGATGCCCGGGATGGACGGCTTCGAGACCGCCGCCCACATCAAGCGGCGCGAGCGCACCCGGGACATCCCGATCATCTTCCTGACCGCGATCAACCACGGCCCGCACCACACCTTCCGGGGCTACGCGGCCGGCGCGGTGGACTACATCTCCAAGCCCTTCGACCCGTGGGTGCTGCGCGCCAAGGTATCGGTCTTCGTCGACCTGTACGTCAAGAACTGCCAGCTGAAGGAGCAGGCCGCGCTGCTGCGGCTGCAGTTGGAGGAGAGCGGCGGCGAGCCGGCCCTCGGCGGGGCGCTGCTCGGCGAGCTGTCCGCGCGGCTGGCGGCGGTCGAGGAGCAGGCGGAGGCGCTGGGCAAGCAGCTGGACGGGGCCGAGGACGCCGGGGTGGCCGCCACCGCGGCGCACCTGGAGCGCAAGCTCGCCGGACTGCGCCGGGCCCTGGACGCGATGCGCCCCGGCAGCGCCTAGTCCGGTCGTCTGAGGTTCACCCGCCCGAGTGGTCAGCTGCGGCGTCCGGGTGAATCCCGGTCAGCGTGACGGTGTGTCTGCGACACGGCGGGGCGCCTCGGCTCGCCCGCATGGGCGCTGCTCGCCCGCCCCGGTAGGCTGCTGACCCATGGCCACTCGTACGCCCGGAAACGCCGCACGCAAACCGAGTCCGGGACCGTCCAAGAAGGCCGCGGCCAAGGCCCCGGGCAAGCCGCCCGCCAAGAAGGCGGCCGCCCGCCGGCCCCCCGCGAAGAAGGCGGCAGCCAAGTCCGCCCCGCCGCCCCCGCCGCGCCGCTCGGTGCTGATGGGCGCGCTCAACGCGATCGCCAGCCCGATCGCCGCGATCTTCCGCGGTTTCGGCGACGGCGCCAAGAACCTGCACCCGGCCCACCGCAAGGACGGGCTGGGCCTGCTGCTGTTCGGGCTCGCGCTGGTCGTCGCCGCCGGCACCTGGTTCAGCTCGGAGGGCTGGCTGAACGGGGCGGCCACCGCGGTGGTGTCCGGGCTGTTCGGGCGGCTCGACGTGCTGGTGCCGTTCCTGCTGGCCGCTATCGCGATCCGGCTCTGGCGCCACCCGGAGCTGCCGGAGGCCAACGGCCGGATCGTGATCGGGCTGAGCACCCTGCTGATCGGCATCCTCGGCCTGGTCCACATCGGCTGCGGCGCGCCCACCATGGGCAGCGGCGCCTCCCGGATAAGGGCGGCCGGCGGGATCATCGGCTGGGCCGCGTCCACCCCGATGATGGCCGCGGCCGGTGCGGTGCTGGCCGTGCCGCTGCTCCTGCTGCTGGCCTTCTTCGGTCTGCTGGTGGTCACCGCCACCCCGGTCAACCGGATCGGTGAGCGGGTGCGCGGGCTGGGCGTGCGGCTCGGGGTGGTGGAGCCCGGGACCGAGGACGAACTGCGCTGGGGGCGTACGCCGGAGTACGAGCCGTCCACCGATCCGCCGGAGGACGCCGATCCGGATGCGCTGCCCTTCACCGTGGACACCGCCGGTGACGGCCCGACCGACGAGGTGGCCGCCCGCCGACGCCGCCGCCGGCGCAAGCCGGCCGCCGGTGACGACGAGGAGCAGCCGGAGGCCGTGCGGGTCTCGCTCGACAAGGAGCCGCTGGACCCGTACGCCACCCGCGACCTCGCCGCCGGCGCGGCCGCCGACCTGGACGGCGCGCTGGTCTACGGCGTCCCCGCCTCCTCGGCGGTGGCGGACATGATGCACCAGGTCAAGGACCTCACCGCGGTGCCCGAGGAGCCCGCCGTCCCGGCCGCCCGCAGCGGCGGCCCGGGCGCGCCCGCGGAGCACGGCCCGGCGCCGGTGCGGATGGAGCAGCTCCAGCTCGGCGAGGGCGTCACCTACGCGCTGCCCTCGCTCGACCTGCTGGAGCGCGGCGGCCCGGCCAGGGCCCGCAGCGCCCTGAACGACGAGGTGGTGGCCCAGCTCACCGGTACCTTCGCCGAGTTCAAGGTCGACGCGAAGGTCACCGGCTTCACCCGCGGCCCGACGGTCACCCGCTACGAGGTCGAGCTCGGCCCGGCCGTCAAGGTGGAGCGGATCACCGCGCTCGCCAAGAACATCGCGTACGCGGTGGCCAGCCCGGACGTGCGGATCATCAGCCCGATCCCGGGCAAGTCGGCGGTCGGCATCGAGATCCCCAACCGGGACCGGGAGATGGTCAACCTCGGCGACCTGCTGCGCTCGCGCACGGCCGCCGAGGACACCCACCCGATGGTCGTCGGCATGGGCAAGGACGTCGAGGGCCACACCGTGATGGCCAACCTCGCCAAGATGCCGCACATCCTGGTCGCCGGTGCGACCGGCGCGGGCAAGTCGTCCTGCATCAACTGCCTGATCACCTCGATCCTGGCCCGCTCCACCCCGGACGAGGTGCGGATGGTGCTGGTCGACCCCAAGCGGGTCGAGCTGACCGCGTACGAGGGCATCCCGCACCTGATCACGCCGATCATCACCAACCCCAAGAAGGCCGCCGAGGCCCTCCAGTGGGTGGTGCGCGAGATGGACCTGCGCTACGACGACCTCGCGGCGTTCGGGTTCCGGCACGTGGACGACTTCAACGCGGCGGTGAAGGCCGGCACGGTCACCCCGCCGCTGGGCAGCGAGCGGGAGCTGCGGCCGTACCCGTACCTGCTGGTGATCGTCGACGAGCTGGCCGACCTGATGATGGTGGCGCCGCGGGACGTCGAGGACTCGGTCGTCCGGATCACCCAGCTGGCCCGGGCGGCCGGCATCCACCTGGTGCTCGCCACCCAGCGGCCCTCGGTGGACGTGGTCACCGGTCTGATCAAGGCCAACGTGCCGTCCCGGCTGGCCTTCGCGACCTCCGCGATGGCCGACTCCCGGGTCATCCTGGACCAGCCCGGCGCGGAGAAGCTGATCGGCAAGGGCGACGCGCTGTTCCTGCCGATGGGCGCGAGCAAGCCGATCCGCATGCAGGGCGCGTTCGTCACCGAGGCGGAGATCGCCAAGGTGGTGCAGCACTGCAAGGACCAGCTGTCCGCGGTCTACCGGGACGACGTGACGGTCGGCGGCGGGCCGAAGAAGGAGATCGACGAGGAGATCGGCGACGACCTGGACCTGCTGATCCAGGCGGCCGAGCTGGTGGTCTCCACCCAGTTCGGCTCGACCTCGATGCTCCAGCGCAAGCTCCGGGTCGGCTTCGCCAAGGCGGGCCGGCTGATGGACCTGATGGAGTCGCGCGGGATCGTCGGCCCGAGTGAGGGCTCCAAGGCCCGCGACGTGCTGGTGAAGCCGGACGAGCTGGACGGGGTGCTGGTCACCCTGCGGGGCTGAGGGCGGCTCCGCAGGGGCCCCTGGAGGGCCCCGCAGGGCTGACGGGACGCCGCCTCCGAAGGGGTTCACTCGTTCGGAGGAGGGTAGGCGCGGAACGGGGAACCGAATGCCCGTACGCCGCGTCACAGGCCGGGAAGCACACTCGGGCGGGAAGGGCGTCGCGTCCCCGCGCGTCCCCGCTGACGACCGGTCGGCGGGGGCCGGCCCCCGCCGGGGCGGGCGCGCGCATTCGGGCCCGTTCCGCTTGAGAAACGATCCGCCCACGCCCCTAGACTGTTCTCCAGCAGGTGGCCATCCGCTCGAAAGGCGTGCCCCGTGACCATCGGCAAGTCCTCCGACCGCGATAACGCCCCGTCGTCCGTCGAGCCGACCGACGACGCGGTGCAGGCGGCCGATGCCCCGAGCATCGGCCGGGTGCTGTCCGCCGCCCGGATCGAGGCGGGACTCACGGTGGACCAGGTGAGTACCGCCACCCGAGTGCGGGTGCCGATCGTCCATGCCATCGAGGAGGACGACTTCGGCCGCTGCGGCGGCGACTTCTACGCCCGCGGGCACATCCGCTCGATCGCCCACGCCGTCGGCGCGGACGGCGAGGCACTGGTGGCCCGCTACGACGCCGCCCACGGCGGCTCGCCGGCCTCCAAGCGCCCTGCCACCCAGCTGATCGACAGCGGCCCGATCAAGGTGCCCGGCCGCAGCCGGCCGAACTGGGCCGCGGCCATGGTCGCCGCGATCGTCGCGGTGGTCGTGCTGATCGGCTTCAACCTGGTGAGCGGCAAGGGCGGCCACGGGACCACCGGCTCCGCCAGCGCGCCGCTGCCCAGCGGCTCCGGCACGGGCTCGGTCGCCCCGGCCACCCCGACCGTCCAGCCGCCGGCGCCCGCGCCGAGCGCCGCGGCGATCGCCGCCGTCCCGGCCGACAAGGTCACCGTGAAGCTCGTCGCCGAGGGCACCAGCTGGGTCTCGGCGATGGACGGCAGCGGCAAGTCGCTGTTCCAGAACAACATCAGCAACGGCCAGGACCAGACCTTCACCGACCCCAAGCAGATCAAGCTGGTGCTCGGCAACGGTGGGGCCGTGCACGCGTACGTCAACGGCAAGGACCTCGGCGTCCTCGGCAAGGACGGCCAGGTGGTGCACGTCACGTACACCCCCGGAGACCCCCAGGCAGGCTGACCACGGGGCCCGTCGAGGGCGTCGATGATCAGCTGATCCGTGGCACGCGGCCTCCGGGGCGAACGGCACCGGAGGCCGCGCGTTAATCTTGGGCCTATGCCTGAACGCCGTACTGTCGCCCTTGTCACGCTCGGATGTGCCCGCAACGAGGTGGACTCCGAGGAACTCGCCGGGCGACTGGAAGCCGACGGCTGGTTGCTCGTCGACGATGCCGCCGAGGCCGATGTCGCCGTCGTCAACACCTGCGGCTTCGTCGAGGCCGCCAAGAAGGACTCCGTCGACGCCCTGCTTGAGGCCAACGACCTCAAGGGACACGGCCGCACCCAGGCCGTCGTCGCGGTCGGCTGCATGGCCGAGCGGTACGGCAAGGAGCTCGCCGACGCGCTGCCCGAGGCCGACGGGGTGCTCGGCTTCGACGACTACTCGGACATCTCCGACCGCCTGCAGACCATCCTCTCCGGCGGCCACCACGCCCCGCACATCCCGCGCGACCGCCGCAAGCTGCTGCCGATCAGCCCGGCCGAGCGGCAGTCCGCCGCCGAGGCCGTCGCGCTGCCCGGCCACGGCGCCGAGGCCGCCGCCGAGCCGATCTCCGACCTGCCCGCGGGCCTCGCCCCGGCCTCCGGCCCGCGCACCCTGCGCAAGCGGCTGGACGACAGCCCGGTCGCCTCGGTCAAGCTCGCCTCCGGCTGCGACCGCCGCTGCTCCTTCTGCGCCATCCCGGCCTTCCGCGGCTCCTTCATCTCCCGCCGCCCCTCCGACGTGCTGAACGAGGCCCAGTGGCTGGCCGGCGAGGGCGTCCGCGAGATCGTCCTGGTCAGCGAGAACAACACCTCGTACGGCAAGGACCTCGGCGACATCCGGCTGCTGGAGACGCTGCTCGGCGAGATCTCCGCCATCGAGGGCGTCGAGCGGGTGCGGGTCTCCTACCTGCAGCCGGCCGAGATGCGCCCCGGACTGATCGACGCGATGACCGGGACCGCCGACGTGGTGCCCTACTTCGACCTGTCGTTCCAGCACTCGGCGCCCGCAGTGCTGCGCCGGATGCGCCGCTTCGGCTCCACCGACCAGTTCCTGCAGCTGCTGGGGACCATCCGGGACAAGGCCCCGCAGGCCGGCGCCCGGTCCAACTTCATCGTCGGCTTCCCCGGTGAGACCGAGGAGGACTTCGCCGAGCTGGAGCGCTTCGTCACCCACGCCGGGCTGGACGCGATCGGCGTCTTCGGCTACTCCGACGAGGACGGCACCGAGGCGGCCACCTACGACGGCAAGCTGCCCGAGGACGTCGTCGCCGACCGGCTGGACCGGCTGAGCCGGCTCGCCGAGGAGATGACCGCCCAGCGGGCCGAGCAGCGGATCGGCACCGAGGTCGAGGTGCTGATCGAGTCGATCGAGGACGGCGTGGTCGAGGGCCGCTCCGCCCACCAGGCCCCGGAGACCGACGGCCTGACCACCGTGCACGGCGTCGAGGACCCCCAGGTCGGGCAGTTCTGGCGGGCCACCGTGGTGGCCAGCGAGGGCGTCGACCTGATCGCCGAGGCGCTGGAGCAGGTGCGAGCGCCCAGGACCGCGGGGGCCGAGGCTCCGGGAGCCGGGGAATGACCAAGGGGCCCGGCGCCCCGGCCGCGGCCCACCCGGGCAGACCGGCGGCCGCGCTGCCGCCGGTGCCGGGCATCTGGAACATCGCCAACGTGCTCACCATGATCCGGGTGCTGCTGGTGCCGGTCTTCGTGGCACTGCTGTTCGCCGACGACGGGCACAACCCCAAGTGGCGGGCCGTGGCCTGGGCCGCGTTCGCGATCGCGATGATCACCGACCTGTTCGACGGTGAGCTCGCCCGCCGCAAGGGCCTGGTCACCGACTTCGGGAAGATCGCCGACCCGATCGCCGACAAGGCGATCATGGGTTCGGCGCTGATCGGCCTCTCGGTGCTCGGCGACCTGCCCTGGTGGGTCACCGTGGTGATCCTCGCCCGCGAACTCGGCATCACCCTGATGCGCTTCTGGGTGATCCGCTACGGCGTCATCCCGGCCAGCCGCGGCGGCAAGCTCAAGACGCTGACCCAGGGCACCGCGGTCGGCATGTACGTGCTGCCGCTGACCGGCTGGCTGGCCACCGGGCGGGCCGTCCTGATGGCGCTGGCGGTGCTGCTGACCGTGGCCACCGCGCTGGACTACATCGGACAGGCGGTGCGACTGCGCCGCGAGGGCACGGCCGCGGAGCGCGCGGACCGGTAGGAACGGGGGACCTCGGTGACGGACTACCAGCTGGCCGAACGGGTGCACGCCGCACTGCGGGCCGAGGGCGGCACCCTGGCCGTCGCCGAGTCGCTGACCGGCGGGCTGCTGGCCGCCGCACTGGTGGACGTCCCCGGGGCCTCGGCGACCTTCCGCGGCTCGGTCACCGCGTACGCCACCGAGCTGAAGGCCTCGGTGCTCGGTGTGGACGAGGGCCTGTTGGACGTGTACGGTCCGGTCCACCCGGTGGTGGCCCGGCAGATGGCCGAGGGCGTGCGCGGGCTGCTGGGCGCGACGTACGGGCTCGCGACGACCGGGGTGGCCGGTCCGGAGCCGCAGGACGGGCAGCCGGTGGGCACCGTACACCTGGCGGTCGCGGGCCCGGGGGGAACTCTGGTCAGCTCTCCCCTGCTGTCGGGCGCGCGTGCCACAATCCGTCACGGGGCGGTGACCGCCGCACTGGAGCTGCTGGTCGGCCGGCTCACTCGATAGGGGCCCGCGGCCGGATCTCCACCGAACCGGGATCTGCCGAACGGGCGCGGGTATGGCACAGCTGGAGGATCGTGTTACATCCAACGGCCTGGTTGGGCAGAAACCAGGTGGCGAACGAGTTGCGTGACGGTGGCCGGGTGGGCCAGGTCGGGTACCACGAGGGGCCCGCGAACCCGGGTACGACACCGGAACAAGGAGGGGGACGGCCTTGCAGCCCAGAGTGAACACGACCAGGGTCCCCGCACGCGAAGCGGGCAAGGCGGTACGGTGGGGGCGTGACATCTCGATCCGCAGTCCGAGGAGGGAGGCACCGATGATCCTGCTCCGTCGCCTACTGGGCGATGTACTGCGTCGGCAGCGCCAGCGCCAGGGCCGCACACTCCGCGAGGTGTCGGCAGCAGCCAGGGTTTCGCTCGGATACCTCTCCGAGGTCGAGCGGGGACAGAAGGAGGCCTCTTCGGAGCTGCTCTCCGCCATCTGCGACGCACTCGACGTCCGGATGTCCGAGGTCATGCGCGAGGTCAGCGACGAACTGTCGCTCGCCGAACTTGCGGCGATGGCCACCCTCTCCGAAGGTGATCTGCTGAGGCCGGTACTCGAACCGGTTCCGCTGCCCGCCCCCGGCACCGACCGGGCGAACATGTCGCCCAAGGCCGCTGCGATGGACGTGGTCGCCGCCTGATCCCGGCCTCTGCCTCCCGGGCGCCCGTCCACGACGGGCACGAGAAGCCCCGGGGTTGAACGGAGGAGGGCGGTCGTGCGAAGAGTCGCGACGGTGCGCGCGGTGGCCCGAATACGGCTGCGGATGCGGAGACCGGTGCCCCGGTCGGTCCGTTTGGCCCTGACGATGCTGGTGGCCGGGCTCGCCTGGTGGCTGGTCGCCGTCCGGGGCCAGCTGGCCGACGGCGCGGTGCTCGGGCTCCTGGCGGCCGGCGGCTGGGGACTCGGTCTCATCCCGGTCCACGCCGACCGGAACGCGACCGGACCGGTCCGGCGCCCACGCGGGCGCGAGGAGGCCGTGGGCCGGGCGGAGGTACAGCCGCCGCCGATCGGGTGAATCGACGTGGCCGGAGGCCGCGGGGTCGTTGACTCCGCGGCCTCCGTGCTGTCCAGCCGCCCTCGCGGCGGGCTACGGCCTCAGCCGCAGGCCGCGGGGCGTGGCGTGGAAGCCCGCCTCCTCCAGGGCGCGGCCCAGCTCGGAGCCCAGCGCCGGCTCGCCGTTGGCCCGCTCGACCGTGACGCTGCCGAGCGCGCCCGCGCGGACCGCCCCCGCGAGCGCCCCGGCGGCCAGCGCCAGGGTCGCGTCCTCCTCCGGCCAGGCCAGCAGGGACTTGCCGCCCCGCTCCACGTAGAGCGCCAGCTCGCCGTCCACCAGCACCACCAGGGCGCCCGCCTTGCGGCCGGGGCGGTGGGCCTTTGACTCCTTGGCGCCCGGGGCCCCGTCCTTGGCACCCGCGGTGGTGGGCGGCTCGGGCCAGGGCAGTGCCGCGCCGTAGGCGTTCGCCGGATCGGCGGCGGCCAGCACCAGCAGCTGCGGCGGCTCGGTGGCCGGGACGGCCGGCCACTCGGTGGCCCGGGCCCGCTCCAGCCGGCCGTTGACCGAGCGCAGCCGGTCGGCCGCGCCCTCCATCGCGAACTGGGCGCCGCCCAAGCCCTCGACGAAGTAGCCCCGGCGGGCCCGGCCGCGCTCCTCCATCGCCGCCAGCACCCGGTACACCCCGGCGAAGCCGCCGGGCACCCGTTCGGCCGCCACCGTGCCGCGGGTGAGCAGACCGTGCCGGTCCAGCAGGCTCTGCGCCCGGGCGGTGGCCCGGACCGTCGGATCGGTGGCGAAGGCGGGCAGCAGCGACCAGCGGCCGGCCACCGTCGGCGGGCCGCTGCGCAGTGCCCCGCCCGTCCGGCCGAAGGCGCGGCCCGCACCGCCGTAGCGGCCGCGCGGGGTGGCCCGGGGGGCGCGGTGGGCGGTGGCGCCCGCCGTCCGGCCGGAGCCGAGCAGGGCGCGCAGCGGGGCCAGGGTGTCGTTGCTGACGTACCCGCCCCAGACCAAGTCCCACAGCGCCTCGACCACCTCCGGCTCCGGAGCCTCCTCCGGCAGCTGCTGGACGAGCTGGCGGAAGAACAGCCCGTAGCCGCCGGCCAGGGCCTGCATCAGGGCGCTGTGCAGCGGGGTGAGCGCGGGCGGGACCGGCTCGGGGCGCAGCAGGTGGGCGTTCTCGGCCAGGTGCAGGCTGAGCCAGCCGTCCTTGCCGGGCAGCGCGCCGGCGCCGCACCAGCCGATCTCACCGGCCGCCATCAGCTCGTCCAGCAGGCCGGGGGAGTAGTCGGCGAGCCGGGCCGGGAGGATCAGCTTCTCCAGCGCGGAGGCGGGCAGCGCGGTGCCCTGGAGCTGCTCGACCACCCGGAGCAGGCCGTCCGGGCCGCGCAGCCGGTGGCCGCCCAGGTGCTGCCACTGCGGGAGGAAGGCGGCCAGGGCGCGCGGTGGGACAGCCTCGACCTCCTGGCGCAGCGCCGCCAGCGAGCGGCGGCGCAGCCGGCGCAGCACCTCGGCGTCGCACCACTCGGGGGCGGTGTGCCACTCGGCGGCGGTATGGCCCTCGGCCGGGAGGAACTGGCCCTGCACCAGGCGGCCGGCGGCGGTGAGCCGCTGGAGGGTGCCGGTGACGACCGCGGTGCCCAGGCCGTAGCGGGCGGCCGCCCCGGCGGCGGTGAACGGGCCGTGGGTCCGGGCGTGCCGGGCCAGCAGATCGCCCAGTGGGTCCTTGACCGGCTCGGTGAAGGCCTCGGGGACGCCGACCGGTAGCGGGGTGCCCAGCGCGTCGCGCAGCCGTCCGGCGTCCTCGATCGCGGCCCAGCGCTGCTCCCCGGCGATCCGGACCTGGATCACCCGGCGGGCCGCCTCCAGCTCCAGGGCCCAGAGCGGCTCGGCGCCGCGCGCGGTCAACTCGGCCTCGGTGAGCGGGCCGAGCAGCCGCAAGGCATCGGCCACGCCCTCGGCGTCCTTGATCCTGCGCTCGGGGGTGAGGCGTTGGAGCTCGGCCTCCAGCTCGGCGAGCACCTGGGGATCGAGCAGCTCGCTCAACTCGGCCTGGCCGAGCAGCTCGGACAGCAGTCGGGAGTCGAGCGAGAGGGCGGCTGCCCGGCGTTCGGCGAGCGGGGAGTCGCCCTCGTAGAGGAACTGGGCGACGTAGCCGAAGAGCAGCGAGCGGGCGAACGGTGAGGGCTCGGGGGTGGTGACCTCGACCAGGCGGACCGCGCGGGACTCCAAGTCCCCCATCAGCTCGACCAGGCCGGGGACGTCGAAGACGTCCTGCAGGCACTCCCGGACAGCCTCCAGGACGATCGGGAACGAGCCGTACTCGGAAGCGACTTCGAGCAGCTGGGCGGCGCGCTGACGCTGCTGCCAGAGCGGGGTGCGGCGGCCCGGGCTGCGGCGGGGGAGCAGCAGGGCGCGGCCGGCGCACTCGCGGAAGCGGGAAGCGAACAGGGCGGAGCCGCCGACCTGGTCGGTGACCAACTGCTCGATCTCGTCGGCCTCGAACAGGGCGGCGTCGGCGCCGACCGGGGCCTCGTCGGAGGCCGGCCCGGCTGGTTCCGAAGGACTGCTGAAATCGAAGTCGGGGGAGAGCAGGTCGGCGTCCGGGAGGCGGAGCACGATGCCGTCGTCGGCGTGCATGACCTGGGGGTCCAGACCGTGCTTCTCACGCAGCCGGGCGCCGAGGGCGAGGGCCCAGGGGGCGTGCACCTGGGCGCCGAAGGGGGAGTGGATGACGATCCGCCAGTCGCCGAGCTCGTCCCGGAAGCGCTCCACCACGATGGTGCGGTCGTCGGGGAGGTGACCGCAGGCCGTCCGCTGCTCGGCGAGGTAGTCCAGCAGGTTGGCGGCGGCCCAGTCGTCCAGGCCGGCCCGCTTGAGGCGCTCGGTGGCGGCCTCGGGCGGGAGGGCGCCCAGCTCGCGGGTGAACGCGCCCAGGGCGCGGCCGAGTTCGAGCGGGCGGCCGAGGGTGTCGCCCTTCCAGAACGGGAGTCGGCCGGGGACGCCGGGGGCGGGGGTGACCAGTACCTTGTCGTGGGTGATCTCCTCGATCCGCCAGGAGGTGGTGCCGAGGGTGAAGACGTCGCCGACGCGGGACTCGTAGACCATCTCCTCGTCCAGCTCGCCGACCCGGCCGCCGCCCTTTCCGCCCTTTCCGCCCTCTCCGCCCGTCTTCGCGTCGGCAGCGGCGCTGCCGGCGATGAAGACGCCGAACAGGCCCCGGTCGGGGATGGTGCCGCCGGAGGTGACGGCCAGTCGCTGGGCGCCGGGGCGGCCGGTCACCGTGCCGGCCACCCGGTCCCAGACCACCCGGGGGCGCAACTCGGCGAAGGCGTCCGAGGGGTAGCGGCCGGCCAGCATGTCGAGCACGGCGTCGAAGGCGGACTGGGGGAGGGTGGCGAAGGGTGCGGCGCGGCGGACCACGGTGAGCAGTTCGTCCACCGGCCACGTGTCCAGGGCCGTCATCGCGACCAGTTGTTGGGCGAGCACGTCCAGCGGGTTGCGCGGGATGCGTAGGGCCTCGATCCGGCCCGTCCGCATCCGCTCCGTCACCACGGCGGACTGCACCAAGTCGCCCCGGTACTTGGGGAAGAAGACGCCGGTGGACACCGCGCCGACCTGGTGGCCGGCCCGGCCGACCCGCTGCAGGCCGGAGGCGACCGAGGGCGGGGACTCGACCTGGACGACCAGCTCGACGGCGCCCATGTCGATGCCCAGCTCCAGGCTGGAGGTCGCGACCACGGCGGGCAGCCGGCCGGCCTTCAACTCCTCCTCGACGAGCGAGCGCTGCTCCTTGGAGACGGAACCGTGGTGGGCCCGGGCGATGACCGCGGGCGCGCCCTTGGCGGCGCCCGAGCCGCCCATCAGCTGGGCCGGGGCGTGCGCCCCGGGGATGGCCGCGCCGGTGGCGCGCTCGTGGGCGATCTCGTTCAGCCGGTTGCACAGGCGCTCGGCCAGGCGGCGGGAGTTGGCGAAGACGATGGTCGAGCGGTGCGCCTCGACCAGGTCGACGATCCGCTCCTCGACGTGCGGCCAGATGGACTGCCGGCGCTGCGGGTCGGACTCGGCGGCTCCGCCGGCGGCCGGGGCGGCAGGCAGATCGTCCAGGTCGGGGACGGGGACGACCACCGAGAGGTCGAACTCCTTGGCGGCGGGCGGCTGGACGACGACCGCGCCGCGCTGCGGGCTCAGGAAGCGGGCCACCTCCTCCACCGGGCGGACGGTCGCGGACAGGCCGATCCGGCGGGCCGGGCGGTCCAGCAACTCGTCCAGCCGCTCCAGGGTGAGCGCCAGGTGGGCGCCGCGCTTGGTGCCGGCGACCGCGTGCACCTCGTCCAGGATCACCGTGTCCACCCCGCGCAGGGCCTCCCGGGAGGCCGAGGTGAGCAGCAGGAAGAGCGACTCGGGGGTGGTGATCAGGATGTCCGGCGGGTGGGTGGCGAAGCGGCGGCGATCGGCGGCCGGGGTGTCGCCGGAGCGGATCGCGACCTGGACCTCGGGCTCGGGCAGGCCCAGCCGGACGGCGGCCTGGCGCAGGCCGGTCAGCGGGGCGCGCAGGTTGCGTTCGACGTCCACCGCGAGGGCCTTGAGCGGGGAGACGTAGAGCACCCGGCAGCGGCGCTTGGGCTCGGCGGGGGGCGGGGTGCTGCTGAGCCGGTCGAGGGCGGAGAGGAAGGCGGCCAGCGTCTTGCCGGAGCCGGTGGGGGCGACCACCAGGACGTCCGTCTCCCGCTGGATGGCGCGCCAGGCCTCGGACTGGGCGGTGGTGGGGGCGGAGAAGGCACCGGTGAACCAGGCCCGGGTGATCGGGGCGAACCCGGCCAGGGGGTCGGCGGGCTGGGGCGCGTCGGGCTCGGGTGCGTCGGCGGGTGGGGTCGGGTGCTGGGGCGCCATGCCCCCATGGTGCCGGGTGGGACTGACAAGTGGGGTGGGACGCGGGGGGCACGAGGATGCGAGGGGGCGACGGTGCGAAGAGGCGACGGTGCGAGGGGGTGGGGAGCGAGGGGGTGGGGCGCGAGGGTGCGATGGGGTGGGGCGCGAGGGCGCGAGGGGGTGGGGCGCGAGGGCGCGAGGGGGTGGGGCGCGAGGGCGCGAGGGTGCGAGGGGGCGGGGCGCGAGGATGCGACGGTGCGAGCGGCGGGGGTGTAGTTGCGGGGGCGGGAATGATGATCGGCTCATATCGTGAGGAATCGGGCGTGTGATCAGACCGTGACCGGCCGTAGGGGTGCGGCCTCACCGGACCGACGAGCGGAGAGCGTGGGATGGCGCAGGCGCACCAGGCCGGGCGCGTCGGAGTGGGCCGGCACCGGCGGGTCCGTCGCCGCAGGGTCGGCGGGCCCGTCCGGGTGCTGCTGGCGATGCTGCTCGCGGCGCTGGCGCTGGGCGGCGCCGTGCCGTACGTGTCCGGGCCCGCGCGGGCGTACCTCAGCTACCTGGTGCTGGCCGCGCAGGAGGACGCCGCGGGGGCTGCCCGGGCGGGGGCGGAGAGCCGGGCGGCCGGCGGACAGGTGGTGCAGGAGTACCCGCAGATCGGGGCGGTGCTGGCGTACGCGACCGGGGGCTTCGCGGACAGGGTGCGGGCGCGGCCCGGGATCGCGGCGGTCGGGGCGACGCGGACGGTGCCGGTGGTGGGGCCGCCGCGGGCGGTGGCCGGGGCGGGGGACTTCGCGGCGGGAGGACGGGGTGGGGGGTCGGAGGGGCGGAGTCCGGTGGGGCGGGGCTCGGTGGGCCGGAGTTCGGAGGGGCGGAGTTCGGAGGGGCGGAGTTCGGAGGGGTTGGATGACGAGGGGACGGTGACGGTTCCGGATCCGGCGGAGGGCGGGGAGTGGAACCTCGCCATGATCCACGCGGCGTCGGGGCGAACCGGGGATACGGCGGCCGGGGGCGCGCCGGGCGCGGATGCGCTGCGGAAGGTGCTGGTCGCAGTGCTGGACTCGGGCGTCGACGACACCCACCCGGACCTGCGGGCGGCCGTCGACCCGAAGGCCTCGGTCTCCTGCGCCGACGGCCGTCCTGATGCCCGGACCGGCTCCTGGCGGCCCGACCCCGGGGTCGGGGAGAGCGGGCACGGCACCCACGTCGCCGGGATCATCGGCGCGGCCGGGGCGGGGAAGGGCGTCACCGGGGTCGCCCCCGGGGTGCGGATCGCCGCGGTTCGGCTGCTCGGGCCGCTCGGGCAGTACTACGCGGAGAACATCGTCTGCGGGATGCTCTGGGCCGCCGACCACGGGGCCAAGGCGATCAACGACAGCTACTTCGCCGACCCGTGGAAGTACAACTGCCCCGAGGACCGCGACCAGGCCGCGCTGATCACCGCCGTCGGCCGGGCCGTCGGGTACGCCCGGCGCAAGGGTGCGGTGGTGGTCGCCTCCGCCGGCAACGACGGGCAGGACCTCGGCGCCGCCCGGACCGACGAACGCAGCCCCAACGACCGGGTCTCCGAGCCGGCCCAGAGCCGCCACCTGGGCACCGAGTGCATCCGCCTTCCCGGCGAACTGCCCGGGGTCGTCACCGTGACGGCCGTCAACCGGGACGGGCATCCGTCCTCGTACACCAACTACGGGCGCGGCCGGGTCTCGCTGGCAGCCCCGGGCGGGGATCCGGACGGCGGGGCGCAGGGGGCGATCATCTCGGACTGGCCGGGCGGGCAGTACGCGGCGCTGGCGGGGACCTCGATGGCGGCGGCGCACGTGACGGGGGCGGTGGCGGTGGCGGCGGCGCTGCATCCGGGGTTCGGAGCGGGGCAGCTGGCGGAGTTGTTGGCGGTCACGGCGGCGGGAGGGTGTCCGGTGGGGATGGGGGGGGTGTGGGGATCGGCGGTATTTCGGGGTGGGGGTGCTGGGGGTGCCGCGGTGAGGGGTTCTGGGGGTTTTCGGGGGGTGGGGGGCTGTTGTTGGGGGGGTGGGCTTTCGGGAGGGTGGGTGGTGCCGGGGGCGGTTCCGGGGGTGGGTGCTCCGGGGGCTGGGTGATTTTCGGACCGCCGGCTCTGTGGGTGGGGGGTTGAGACCGTTGGCGGTCTGAAAATCACCCGTCACGCCCCTCTCCGCACCCACCCCCTCCACCGCCCCCTCCCGCAGCGCGTCCCTCTCGCCTGGGTGGGTGAGGGGGGAGGTGGGGGTGGAGGGGGCGGGTGCGGGAAGGGGTGGGGGTGGTGGAGGGGGTGGGGTGGGGGTGGGGGGTGTTGTCGGCGTGTGGGGTGTTGCCTGCGTGCCCGTTGGGGGTGTGGGGGGTCCGGGATACTGGGGGCATGAGGCTGACGGAGTTCTGGCGACGGATGTACGCGCACTTCGGGGAGGGGTACGCGGAGTCGTTCGCGTCCGATCACGTGATGAGTGAGTTGGGTGGGCGGACGGTGCGCCAGGCGTTGGAGGCGGGTTGGGAGGCCAAGGACGTCTGGCGGGTGGTCTGTGAGACCCAGGGGGTTTCCGCGCAGTTGCGGTGAGCGTCTGTCGTGGGGGTGGTGGGACAGACTGTCCGGGTGACTACGAGCGGAGAGCAGAAGGACCCGGACGTGGGGCGGGAGCGGACGCGGACGGGGGGCGGGGTGTTGTGGGGCGGGATGCCGCCCTGGTTGCCGCGGGCGATGGTGCTGTTCCTGGTGCTGGTGGGGCTGTTCCAGCTGGCGGACTGGGCCTTCCGGCAGTTGATCGACCTGTTCGTGATGCTGCTGGTGGCCTTCTTCCTCTCGTTGGCGCTGGAGCCGGCCGTGGACCGGATGGCGGCGCGCGGGGTGCGGCGGGGGGTGGGGACCTTCCTGGTGTTCGTCGCGGTCGGGGTCGCGGTGGTGGGGTTCCTGGCGGCGCTCGGCACGTTGTTGGTGGATCAGGTGGCGAAGATCGCCGGAGACCTGCCGCACCTGGTCGACAATCTGATCGGCTGGGTCAACCGGACCTTCCATCAGGACCTTTCGCTGGGTGAGCTGCAGAAGCGGCTGCTGAAGGACTCCGGGACGCTCGAGGGGTACGCCCAGCAGGCCGCGGACAACGTGTGGGGCGTGTCGTCCACGCTGATCGGGGGGCTGTTCCAGACCTTCACGGTCGGGCTGTTCACCTTCTACTTCACCGCCGAGGGCCCGCGGGTTCGCCGGACGGTGTGTTCGCTGCTGCCGCCCGCCAAGCAGGGCGAGGTGCTGCGGGCCTGGGAGATCGCGTTGGCCAAGACCGGCGGCTACCTGTACTCGCGGGCGGTGCTGGCGGTGGTGTCGGCGGCCGGGCACTGGGTGATGTTCGCGCTGATCGACCTGCCGTACTCGGCCGCGCTGGCGGTCTGGGTCGGCGTCATGTCGCAGTTCGTGCCGACCATCGGGACGTACCTGGCGGGTGCGCTGCCGGTGCTCGTGGCGCTCACCCTGGAGCCGGTGGACGCGCTGTGGGTGCTGGTCTTCACGGTGGTCTACCAGCAGGTCGAGAACTACGTGCTGCACCCGAGGATCACCGCCCGGACGGTCGACGTGCACCCGGCGGTCGCCTTCGGCGCGGTGATCGCGGGCGCGGCGCTGCTGGGTGCGGTGGGCGCGCTGATCGCGATTCCGGCGGCGGCGACCCTGCAGGGCTTCGTCGGGACGTATGTGCGGCGGTACGAGGTGGCCACCGACCCGCGGATCGACCGGGGCGAGCAGCGGCGGGCCCGCCGGGAGCTGCGCCGGGAGGCGGCGCGGCGGCTGCGCCGGATGGTCGGCGGCGAAGGGGAGTGACGGGCGGGGAGTGACGGGCGGCGCGGGGCGGGTGGTGGGGTGGATCCACTGCCCGCCCCGCGGCGTGTTCGGGAGCTGCGGGGCTTGAATCGAACAGATGTTCTTTTGTACTCTCCGGCGTGGAGTTTTCCACAGGGCGAGCCGGGTGGGGCTCGTTTGTCAGTGGGACGCGCTAGCGTCGAGGACGATGAAGCGCACAGCACAGAACCCGAGGGAAAAAGCCATGGCAGGTACGGACAAGGAGAAGGCCCTCGAGGCCGCGCTCGCCCAGATCGAGCGACAGTTCGGCAAGGGCTCGGTGATGCGCCTCGGCGAGAAGGCGAACGAGCCGATCGAGGTGATCTCCACCGGGTCGACCGCCCTCGACGTCGCCCTCGGGGTCGGCGGCATCCCGCGCGGCCGGGTGGTCGAGATCTACGGCCCCGAGTCCTCCGGTAAGACCACTCTGACCCTGCACCTCGCCGCCAACGCCCAGAAGGCCGGCGGCAGGGTCGCCTTCGTCGACGCGGAGCACGCGCTCGACCCGGAGTACGCCAAGAAGCTCGGCGTGGACACCGACGAGCTGCTGGTCAGCCAGCCGGACACCGGTGAGCAGGCACTGGAGATCACCGACATGCTGATCCGCTCCGGCGCGGTCGACCTGGTGATCATCGACTCGGTCGCGGCGCTCGTGCCGCGCGCCGAGATCGAGGGTGAGATGGGTGACTCGCACGTCGGTCTGCAGGCCCGGCTGATGAGCCAGGCGCTGCGCAAGATCGCCGGTGCGCTGAACCAGTCGAACACCACCGCGATCTTCATCAACCAGCTGCGCGAGAAGATCGGTGTGATGTTCGGCTCGCCGGAGACCACGACCGGTGGCCGGGCGCTGAAGTTCTACGCCTCGGTCCGTCTGGACATCCGCCGGATCGAGACCCTGAAGGACGGTACCGAGGCGGTCGGCAACCGCACCCGGGTCAAGGTCGTCAAGAACAAGGTCGCCGCGCCGTTCAAGCAGGCCGAGTTCGACATCCTGTACGGCATCGGCATCAGCCGCGAGGGCGGCCTGATCGACATGGGCGTCGAGCACGGCTTCATCCGCAAGTCCGGCGCCTGGTACACCTACGAGGGCGACCAGCTCGGCCAGGGCAAGGAGAACGCCCGCAACTTCCTGCGGGACAACCCGCAGCTCGCCGACGAGATCGAGCGGAAGATCAAGGGCAAGCTCGGTATCGGCCCCAAGGCCGAGGAGACGGCCGAGGGCGAGCCGGAGGCCGCTGCCGAAGACGGTGCCGCCAAGCCGATCACCGCGACCGCCGCCAAGACGGCCGCGGCGAAGAAGACGGCGGCTGCCAAGGCCTGAGCCGTTGATGCAGCACGAGGTGGTGGGCGGTGGCCCGGAGGACGACGACTACGGGCCGCCGGACTGGTTCGCCGCGGTGGCGGAGGAGCCCGAGCCCGAGTCGGGGCCGGGGCCTGTCGGGGAGCAGGTGGCGGGGGCCTCGATCGAGGCGCTCGGGCTGGTCTCCGCCTCCGAGCTGCCCACCGGGCGCCGTCGCCGCCGTTCGGCGTTGGTGGGTGGGGAGCCGGGCGCTGAGGACGGGGCCGGGGCGGCCGGGCACGGGGGTGTGGCCGCCCCGCCCGCCCGTCCGCGCCGCAGCCGGCGGGGTGGGCGTTCCGGCGAGGGGCCGCCGGAAGAGAAGGCCCCCGGCAAGCGGAAGCGGGCCGAGGAGGAGGCGGATCCGGAGAGCCGCGCCCGCGACATCTGTCTGCGGCTGCTGACCGGTGCTGCCAAGAGCCGCAAGCAGCTCGCCGACGCCCTGCGGAAGCGGGAGATCCCGGAGGACGTCGCCGAGGGGGTGCTCAGCCGGTTGGAAGAGGTCGGGCTGATCGACGACGCGGCCTTCGCGGCGGCCTGGGTGGAGTCCCGGCACGCCGTCCGGGGCTTGTCCCGGCGGGCGCTGGCGCAGGAGCTGCGGACCAAGGGCGTGACCGCCGAGCTGGTCGAGCAGGCCCTCGTCCAGGTCGATCACGACGACGAGACCGAAGCGGCCCGGGTGCTGGTCGAGCGCAAGCTGCGGTCCACCCGGGGGCTGGATCCGCAGGTCCGCACCCGGCGGCTGGTCGGCATGCTGGCCCGGCGCGGCTACTCCGAGGGCCTCGCCTTCCGGGTGGTGCGCGGTGTGCTGGAGGAGGAGGCGGCCGGAGAGCCGTCGGCGAACGAGTGGGAGTAGTGGAGGGAGTGGCGGTTCGGCGCGTTTCTTGGTCTGAACCAGGCCGAGTCTTGACCCTTTCGTGACCCCGACCTAGCCTCGCACTCAGTGCGGGCCGCTTCCGGACGGCGCCCAGCGCAAGGACGGGGAGTGGGGCGCATGGGGATCTCGGCGGGTACCGGTCCGAGTGCCGCTCTGGTGCCGATCGTCGGGTCGGCCGTCGCCGTCCTGGTGGTGCTCGCACTGCTCGCCGTGCTGACGTTCCGGCGGCTGCGGACCGCGCAGCGGCAGGCCCTGGCCGAGGCCGAGCAGGCCCGCCGGTCGGCCGAGGAACAGGGCAGTCGGCAGCGGGCCGAACTGGCCCGGCGCGAGGAGACTCTGGCCGAGGAGCTGCGCAGGCTGCGCCAGCGGGAGGACGAACTGGCCGAGCGCTCGGCGGAGTTGGCGCGATCCCGGGGCGAGGTCGAGGCGCTGGCGGCCCGGCGGGCGGCGGCGCTGGAGCGCGCCGCGGGGCTCTCCGCCGAGCAGGCGCACGCCCAACTCCTGCGCGAGGCTGAGGAGTCGGCCCGGCGGGAGGCGGTCGTCACGGTCCGGGAGATCGAGCGCGGAGCCAAGGAGGAGGGGGAGCGCCGGGCCCGGGAGATCCTGGCCGGGGCGATCCAGCGGCTGGCCTCGGAACAGACCGCGGAGACCGCCGTCACCGTCTTCCGGTTGCCGGGCGAGGAGATGAAGGGCCGGATCATCGGCCGGGAGGGCCGCAACATCCGGGCCTTCGAGGCGGTCACGGGGGTCAACCTGATCGTCGACGACACCCCCGCCTCGGTGCAGCTCTCCTGCTTCGACCCGGTCCGCCGGGAGGCCGCCCGGCTCACCCTGGAGCAGCTGGTCGAGGACGGCCGGATCCAGCCGAGCCGGATCGAGCACGTCCACGAGCGCAGCCGGGTAGAGGTCGAGCAGCGCTGCGTCCGGGCCGGCGAGGACGCCCTGCTGGACGCCCGGATCGGCGGGATGCCCCCCGAACTGGTCCGCACCCTGGGCTCCTTGCGCTACCGCGCCTCGTACGGGCAGAACGTGCTCGGGCACCTGCTGGAGTCCGCGCACCTGGCCGGGATGATGGCCGCCGAGCTCGGGGTGGACCCGGAGCCGGTGCGCCGGGCGGCGCTGCTGCACGACATCGGCAAGGCGCTCACCCACGAGGCGGAGGGCAGCCACGCGGCGGTCGGCGCGGAGTTCGCCCGGCGGCACGGGGAGTCGCCCGAGGTGGTGCACGCGATCGCCGCACACCACGGCGAGGTGGAGCCCCGTACCGTGACGGCCGTGCTGACCCAGGCCGCGGACGCCTGCTCGGGCGGGAGGCCGGGCGCGCGCAAGGAGTCGCTGGAGCTGTACGTGCGGCGACTGGCGCGGCTGGAGGAGATCGCCCGCTCGCACAGCGGGGTCGCCGAGGTGTACGCGATGCAGGCCGGGCGCGAGGTGCGGGTGATGGTGCGGCCGGACACCGTGGACGACCTCGGGGCGGAGCTGATCGCCCGTGAGGTGGCCCGACAGGTCTCGGCGGAGCTGACCTACCCGGGCCAGATCCGGGTGACGGTGGTCCGGGAGAGCCGGGCCACGGCGGTGGCGAGTTAGGGTCCGTCGCCGGACAGACCCTAGGCCTGGCTCGCCGAGTCGACCTGCTGGGGTTCGGGTTCCGGGGCCGCCTCGGGCCCGGGTTCGGCCGGGCCGGTGAGCGGGGCCGGGCCGCCGCGGGCGCGGTCGGCGAGGACCAGGAGGTCCTCGGCGGCGGCGCCCTGGGTGACGCCGACCAGGTGCCCGTCCGGCCGGATCAGCAGCACGGTGTGCGGCCCTGCGCCCGGGTACTCCTCGGTGACCAGCACCTCGGCCGGTACCGGCAGCGCGGCCGCCACCTCGCCGAGCCTGGGCATCAGTCCGGCGCCCAGCCAGTGCTCGGCGGACCACACGGCGGTGCCGGGGGCGACCAGCAGCAGCAGGAAGGTGGCACCGAGCCGGGCGTGCAGGTGGTCCGGGGTGCCATCGGAGGTGAGCACCGGCAGGTCCGGGACGAGCACCCCGGGGGCGGTGGCGGGCAGCAGTTCGCTGAGCGAGGTGGCGCCGCGCGCGCCGCGCTGGACCGGCACCCGGCCGGGGACGCCGGAGGGCGCCGCCGGGTAGGCGGGCGCCCCGCCGAAGCGGCCGGTGCCGAGCTGCCCGTCGGCGAGCAGCGGGGCGTGCTTGCGGAAGCCGCCGACCAGCAGTGAGCGACGGGTCTGCTGCCAGCCGCGCAGCGGGCGCAGCAGCGGCATGGACTGGTCGACGGCACGCAGCCGGGCGCCGACCGCGCCGCGCCGCTCGGCCTCGTAGCCGTCCAGCAGCGAGCCGCCGGGCTGGGGGCCGCCTGAGTGGAGGTGCCAGGCGAGGGAGAGCCGCCAGGCGAGGTTGTCGGCGTCGCGCAGCCCGTCGGCGAGGTTCTGCATGCCGAGGGCGCCGTGCAGGTGGGCGGCGTCGCCGGCCAGGAAGCAGCGGCCGCTGCGGAAGCGGGCGGCGAGGCGCTGCTGGGCGGTGTGGTCGGCGGCGGCGAGGAGTTCGTAGCGGGGGAGTTCGCCGCACCAGCCGGTGAGGGTGGCGGTGACCCGGGTGAGCAGGGTGTCGCCGGTGACGATGCCGGGCCAGGTGGCGTGCGGGTCGACCTGTTCGGCGGGGTCGGGCCGGCCGGGGGGCAGCCGCCAGTCGAGCCGCCAGACGCCGTCCGGGAGCGGACGGGCGGAGGCCTCGCGGTCGCCGCGCCAGGGGGGCTCGCGGTGCAGCCGGGCGCCGTCGAAGGGGAGGTCGACCCGGACGGTGGCGATGGCGTTGCGGTCGACGGCGGGGCGGCCGGGGAAGCGGATCTTCAGCAGCTTGCGGACGGTGGACCGGGCGCCGTCGCAGCCAACCAGGTGGCTGCCGCGCCACCAGGTGGTGGAGCCGTCCTGGGTGCCGTGGGTGCGGACGCTGACCCCGTCGCGGTCCTGTTCGAGCTCGACGACCCGGTTCAGCGGGACCAGCCGGACCAGCGGGGTGCCGGTCAGGGCGTCCCGCAGGCCGCGCTGGAGGCGGTGCTGGGGGAGGTGGAAGGTCGGGGAGTCGGTGAGGTCGATCCGCAGCACCTCCTGGCGGCGCCGCCAGACGGCGAAGGAGTCCCACAGCGCCGAGTCGGAGACGGCCCGGGAGTAGCCGATCCGGGTCAGGAAGGCGGTGGAGTCGGCGCCGAGGACGACGCTGCGGGGCCCCTCCGGGCAGAGCCCGGAGCCCTCGTCCAGGACGACGGTCGGCACCTCGTGCCGGGCCAGCGCGAGGGCCAGGGCCAGACCGACCGGTCCGGCCCCGACCACGATCACCGGATCCATGCGCGGACCTCCGGGCACGAACCGGACCATGGGCCGGCGTCAGTTACCGCTGGCGCATATGCCGCGTGGATGCTCCCGGGAGGTGTCACGAAGAGCAATGCAACAGTTCGCCTGGGTGTCCGTCAAGCAGCAGGTGAAGTGCGCCGGTTCGCGCCGCGACGACCGCGTGCTTCGATCCACCGCGCGAGCGCGGTCAGCAGGAGGCACAGGGCGATGTAGATGGGCGCGATCACCAGGACCACGGGGATGTAGGGGAAGCCCGCGGCGTTCATCGGCTGGCTGGCGATCTTCTTGCCCATGAACAGCAGCTCGTTGTACGTGATGATGAAGCCCAGCGAGGTGTCCTTGAGGGTGACCACCAGCTGGCCGATCATCGTCGGCAGCATCGAGCGGACGGCCTGCGGCACCAGGATGCCGGACATCACCTGGGTCTTGCGCATCCCGAGGGCGTACGCCGCCTCGCCCTGGCCGCGCGGTACGGCGTTGACGCCGCTGCGGATGATCTCGGCCTGGACGGCGCCGTTGTAGAGGGTGAGGCCGAGCACCAGCGCCCACATCGGGTCCTTGGCGAAGAACGCGTAGTAGAGCGCGACGATCAGGATCAGCAGCGGCATCGCCCGGAAGAACTGGACGACCGAGGTGCAGACCCAGCGGACCGGCCGGTGGTCGGACAGCTGCCCGGCGGCCAGCAGCGCACCCAGGGTGAGCGAGAAGGCCGCGGCCAGGCCGAAGGCCTTCAGGGTGGCCAGCAGGCCGTCCACGATCATCTGCTGGACGAAGGTGTACTGGAACGGGTCCCACAGGTCGGCGTCGAACTGGCCGTTGTCGGCGAGCGCGGAGACGACGTACCAGAGCAGGCCCGCGATGCCGATCAGCGAGAGGACGCCGAAGAGGCGGTAGCGGGCGCGGGCCCGGGGGCCGGGGGTGTCGTAGAGGACACTGGCCGAGGCCTGGCGCTGGAAGAAACTCATCGGGCCACCGCCAGTCGGGATTCCAGGAAGCGGAAGAACGAGGCGACCGTCGCGCTGATCAGCAGGTAGGCGCAGGCCACCCAGAAGAAGATCGAGAAGATCGAGTAGCCGCGCTCGGAGAAGGTCTGCTGGGAGCTGTACAGCTCGCCGACGCTGAACGCGCCGGCGATCGCCGAGTTCCTCGGCAGCGCGATGAACACGCTGCTCATCGGGGCCAGCACGGTACGGGTGGCCTGCGGCAGGACGACCAGGGTGAGGGTCTGGAAGAAGTTCATGCCGAGGCTGCGGGCCGCCTCCGCCTGGCCGAGCGGCACGGTGTTGATGCCGGAGCGGATCACCTCGCAGACGAACGAGGCGGTGTACCCGCCGAGGGCCAGCACCGCGAAGGCGAGGTGGCTGAAGTGCACGCCGAGCGGCGGCAGGCCGAAGGTGACGGCGAAGAACAGCAGGGTCAGCGGGGTGTTGCGGAACAGCGTCACCCAGGTGGTGCCGAAGGCGCGCAGGACCGGCACCGGGGAGACCCGGAAGGCCGCCAGCAGGGTGCCCAGCAGCAGGGCGAGCAGGGCGCTGAGCGCGCTCAGCTCGATCGTCTGCAGGAAGCCGTCGCGGAACAACGCGAAGTTGTCCTGCTCGAACAGGAACCCCATCCGGCGGCCCTCCTCTCACAGATGGTCAGAACGGGTGGTCGGGTACGGCGGCCGGATCAGTAGCGGTCGAGGGTCGGGATCGCCGGGGCGGCCGAGCCGGACGCGCCCAGGGTCGCGTCGTAGGCCTTCTTCCAGTCGCCGTTGTCCTCGTGGGCCTTGAGGGCGTCGCTGATCGCGTCGCGCAGCGCCTTGTCGTCCTTGTTGAGGCCGACGCCGTAGTTCTCCTTGGTGAACGGCTTGCCGACCACCTTGAGCTTGGGGGAGTACTTGGAGGCGTAGCCCTTGAGGATCGCGTCGTCGGTGGTGACCGCGTCGACCTCGCCGGACATCAGCTTCTCGACGCAGGCCGAGTAGGTGTCGAACTGGGTGATCTTCGGGTTGTACTGCTGGATGTTCTTGATCGAGGTCGAGCCGGTGGCGGTGCAGATGTTCTTGCCGCTGACGCTCTCCGGGCCGGTGATCGAGGTGTTGTCGCTCTTCACCAGGAAGTCCTGGCCGGCGATGTAGTACGGGCCGGCGAAGGAGACCGTCTTCTTGCGCTCGTCGTTGATGCTGTAGGTGCCGACGTAGAAGTCGATCTGGCCCTTGGCGATGGCCGGCTCGCGCTGCGAGGAGACCAGGGTCTGCCACTTGATCTGCTGCGGGGTGAAGCCGAGGTCGGCGGCGACCATCTTGGCGATCTCGATGTCGAAGCCGCTGCGGTCGCCGCTGGCGACGTCCTCCCAGCCGAGGTTCGGCTGGTCGGCCTTGGCGCCGATGATCAGCTGGCCGCGCTTCTTGGCCTCGGCGATGACCGGGGAGTCGACCTTGACGTCGGTCTTGACCGTGTAGGTCGGCAGCGCCGGGGCGTTGCTGGCGCTCGCCGCGTTGGAGGAGGCGGGCGTGCCGTCCTTGCCGCAGGCGGCGGTGGCGGTGAGCGCGACGGCACAGAGGGCCACGGCGAGGGTGCGGGAAGTCCTCATGAGGGTTGTTCTCCTGGGGCTGGGCCGCGGCATCAACCGGGCTCTGGCGTCTGGAAGTCGTGCACGGGCGGGGCCGGTCGGCGCCGTTGCCGGCCGCGGCCCCGCGTGGTCTCGAAGGGTCAGTGGTGGAGGATCTTCGAGAGGAAGTCCTTGGCGCGGTCGGAGCGCGGCGCCGTGAAGAAGGCGTCCGGGGTGTTCTGCTCGACGATCTTCCCGTCGGCCATGAACAGCACCCGGTTGGCGGCGGAGCGGGCGAAGCCCATCTCGTGGGTGACCACGACCATCGTCATGCCGTCGGCGGCCAGTTGGCGCATGACCTCCAGCACCTCGTTGACCATCTCCGGGTCGAGGGCCGAGGTCGGCTCGTCGAAGAGCATCACCTTCGGCTTCATCGCCAGCGCCCGGGCGATCGCCACGCGCTGCTGCTGGCCGCCGGAGAGCTGGGCCGGGTACTTGTCCGCCTGCGCCCCGACGCCGACCCGCTCCAGCAGTTCGCGGGCGGTCTTCACGGCGTGCGAGCGGATCACCTTGCGCACCTTGACCTGGGCGAGAACGACGTTCTCCAGCACGGTCTTGTGCGCGAACAGGTTGAAGCTCTGGAACACCATGCCGACCTCGGCGCGCAGCTTGGCCAGCTCCCGGCCCTCGGCGGGCAGCGGGCGGCCGGACAGCGTGATCGTGCCGGAGTCGATGGACTCCAGCCGGTTGATCGTGCGGCAGAGCGTGGACTTGCCCGACCCGGACGGGCCGATCAGCACCACGACCTCGCCCTGGCTGATCTCCAGGTCGATGTCCTGCAGCACGTGCAGCGCGCCGTAGTGCTTGTTGACCTTGTTCAGCACGACCAGCGGGGCGGCTGCGGGGGTGGAGTCCTCGACCGGCTTCTCGGACATCGCGCCTTGCTCCCTTTTGTGTCGAACTGAGATGGTTCCTGCCTGCCGGAGGAGTCCCAACTCCCTTGGGCGGCAAAGGTGGTACGTATCCGGGAGCCGCGACCGGCGGAGCCGCAGCCCCCGGTGGGCCGACCATAGGAGCGCTGACGGTGCCCCGTCAGCCGATCTGAGCGGAACTTGAGGATCACGAAACGGCCACGCGATCCGTACGTACTGTTCGCGAGTGTGTCGACGGGGCATGTCACAGCGGGAATCCGCACCGGTGCCGGTCGTCCCCCACGAGCCCGGTGCGCGGTCGAACCTGGCGCCCGGCCGCCCGCTGGCCCATACTGCGCAGGACCGGGCCCCGCGCGAACTGGCCCGGTGATCACGTGGGGGAAGGAGGAGAACAGGATGCGACTGCTGCTCGTCGAGGACGACGAACGCGTCGCCGCGGCCCTGGTCGCGGTGCTCGGCCGGCACGGCTTCCAGGTGCGGCACGCCCGCAGCGGACACGAGGCGCTGGACGCCCTGGTGCCGGACGGCAACGAGCCGTACCGCGTCGTGCTGCTCGACCTCGGGCTGCCCGACCGCGACGGCTTCGAGGTCTGCAGTCGGATCCGGGCCGGCAGCGGGGTGCCGGTCATCATGGTGACCGCGCGCGCCGACATCCGCTCCCGGATCCACGGCCTCAACCTGGGCGCCGACGACTACGTCACCAAGCCGTACGACATGGGCGAGCTGCTCGCCCGCATCCACGCGGTCGCCCGCCGCGGCGCCCAGCCGTCCTCGGTGGCGCTGCCCGCGCCCGACGCCGTACCGCAGCAGCGCGGCCCGCTGGAGTCCCGGGGCATCCGGATCGACCGGGAGCGCCGCCGGGTCAGCGTGGACGGCCGCGACGTGCCGCTCACCCGCAAGGAGTTCGACCTGCTGGCGCTGCTCGCCCAGAGCCCCGGCGTGGTCTACCGCCGCGAGCAGATCTTCAGCGAGGTCTGGCGCAGCGGCTGGGAGGGCAACGGCCGCACCCTGGAGGTGCACATCGGCTCGCTGCGCAACAAGCTCGCGCTGCCGGGCCTGGTCGAGGCCGTGCGCGGCGTCGGCTACCGGCTGATCCCCGACTCCCCGTCCGCTCCCGCGGCCGACCAGGCCCCGTCCGCCCCCGCGGAGCACTGACCGCACGTGCGCACCCGCCTGCTCGGCATCCTGATCGCCCTCATGCTCTGCGTCCTGGCCGCCCTGGGGCTGCCGCTCGCGGCGGCTTTCGCGGCGGCCGAGCAGAGCCGGGTGGTGGTCGACCGGCTCGACGACGCCGCCCGCTTCGCCCAGGACCTGCCCACCTCGGGCGCCGCCGCCCTGGACTCCGCCCGCAAGGCCGACCCGGAGCCGGCCCCGGGCGACCTCAGCCGGCGGCACGCGATCGACGCCGAGGTCCAGCGCTACTACGACCTGTACGGCGTGCGGCTGGGCATCTTCCAGCGCGACGGCATGCCGATCGCGGTGGCGCCGCACGACTGGCGGGTGCCCGCCGTCGGCTGGGGTGCCCAGGCCTTCCAGGAGGCCCTCGACGGGCGGCGCAGCCACAACCCGCCACAGGTCTGGCCGTGGACCGAGGACCGGACGATCACCGTCGCCGCCCCGGTGGTGCGCGACGGCGACGTGGTCGCGGTGGTGCTCAGCGAGTCCCCGACCGGGGCGCTGCGGGCCAGGGTGCTGCACAAGTGGCTGGTGCTGGCCGGCGGCGAGGCGGCCGCGATGGCCGTCGCCGTGCTGCTGGCCGTCCGGCTCACCGAGTGGGTGCTGCGTCCGGTGCGCACCTTGGACCGGGCCACCCACGACATCGCCACCGGGCAGATGTCCGCGCGGGTCGCCCCCGGCGGCGGACCGCCCGAACTCCAGCGGCTGGCACGGTCGTTCAACGAGATGGCGGACCACGTGGTGCACGCCATGGACCAGCAGAAAGCCTTCGTCGCGGACGCCTCGCACCAGCTGCGCAACCCGCTCTCGGCACTGCTGCTGCGGGTCGAGGTGCTCGGCCTGGAGCTGCCCGAGGGGCACGAGGAGGAGGTCAGCGGCGTCCGGGAGGAGGGCATCCGGCTGGCCCGGGTGCTGGACGACCTGCTCGGCCTGGCCACCGCCGAGCACGCCCGCCCGGAACCCGAGCAGACCGACCTCGCCCAGCTGACCCTCGCCCGGGTGGACGGCTGGCGGCCGGTGGCCGAGCAGCGCGGGATCGAACTGCGCTGGGACGGTCCGGCGCTGGCGATCGGCATGGCGGACCCGATCGGCTTCGGCTCCGCGCTGGACGCCGTCCTGGACAACGCGCTCAAGTTCGGCCCGGCCGGCAGCCAGGTGCGGCTGCGGGTAGCGGTGCGCCGGGACGAGGTCGCGGTGACCGTCAGCGACGCCGGGCCGGGGCTGACCGAGGACGAGCTGTCCCGGGCCGGGGACCGGTTCTGGCGCAGCGCGCGGCACCAGAACGTGGACGGCTCCGGGCTGGGCCTGTCGATCGCCCGCACCCTGCTGACGGCCGGCGGCGGCTCCCTCGGCTTCGCCCCGGTCAAGCCGACCGGGCTGGCGGTGACCCTGGCGGTGCCGAGGCCGGAGCGGCCGTAGCAGCCGGAGCGGCCTCAGCAGCCCCGGCAGCCCCGGCAGGGCGCCTCAGGGCTTCACCGCCTCAGGGCTTCACCGAGTCAGGGCTTCACCGAGCGGTAGTAGCGCGCCGCGCCCTCGTGCAGCGGGAGCGGGTCGGTGTAGACGGCGGTGCGCAGGTCGACCAGCTGGGCGGCGTGCACCTGGGCGCCGATCTGGTCCCGGCTGTCGATCACCGCCCGGGTCATGCCCTCGACCAGGCCCGGGTCCACGTCGTCCCGGGTGACCAGCAGGTTGGGGACGGCCATGGTGGCCACGGCGTCCTTGGGCTCGGCGTTCGGGTAGGTGCCCTTGGGCATGGTGGCCGCCCGGTAGGCGTCCACGCCGCCGCCCTCCGCCTTGTGCAGCGCCTCCGAGAGGTCGGCCAGCGGGACGATCCGGATCCGCATGTGGTCGGAGAGGTCGGTGAGCGCGCTGGTCGGCAGGCCGCCGGACCAGAAGAAGGCGTCTATCCTGCCCTCGCGCAGCTCGTCGGAGCCGTCGCTGACGCCCCCCGGCACCGGCGTTATGTCGTGGTCCGGGTCCAGGCCGGCCGCGGTCAGCAGCCGCCTGGTCACCAGGTTCACCCCGGACTGCGGCAGGCCGACGCCGACCCGGAGGCCCTTGAGGTCGGCGGTGCGGCGCACCGTGGAATCCGCCGGGACGATCAGCTGCAGGTAGTCGTCGTACAGCCGGGCGATCGCCCGCAGCCGGTCCTTGCCGGGCCCCTGGTATTCGGCGACCGCGTCGGCGGTGGCGATGGCGAAGGTGTCCTGGCCGCTGATCACCCGGGCGAGGTTGTCCACCGAGCCCTCGGAGCTGTCCAGGGCCAGCCGCACCCCCGGCATGGTCCGCGAGACGTGGCCCTGCAGCAGCTGCCCGTACCGGTCGTAGACCCCGCGCGGGACACCGGTCGCGAAGCGGGTCTCCCCGCGCGGGTACCCCGGCGAGCGGGCCGCCGACAGCCACCAGCCGCCCAGTCCGGCGACCAGCAGCACCAGCACCAGCACCGTCCGCCACAACGGGCTGCGGGCCGCGCGGCGGACGGCGGCGCCGAGACGTGACGGATAGGTGGGGGTCATATGCAGGGATACTGCCAGGCGCTCCCGCCGAACGGGAGGGGAGCGGCGGGTGGAAAGCTCCGGAGCCGCCGTGACGAAGATCCGGGAAATGGCGGCTCGCGGCTGCCCGTACCCTGGTCTGGTGAGCGGTGAGAGCGGATTGAAGAGCTACAAGGTCGTCACGCACGGCTGTCAGATGAACGTCCACGACTCCGAGCGGCTGTCCGGCCTGCTGGAGGACGCGGGGTACGTCAAGGCCGGGCCCGAGGGCGACCCGGACCTGGTCGTGTTCAACACCTGTGCGGTGCGCGAGAACGCCGACAACAAGCTGTACGGCAACCTCGGGCAGCTCGCGCCGGTCAAGAGCCGCCACCAGGGCATGCAGATCGCCGTCGGCGGCTGCCTGGCCCAGAAGGACCGCGAGTCCATCGTCAAGCGCGCTCCATGGGTCGACGTGGTGTTCGGCACCCACAACATCGGGCACCTGCCGGCGCTGCTGGAGCGGGCCGCGGTCGAGCGCAGGGCCCAGGTCGAGATCCTGGAGTCGTTGGAGACCTTCCCCTCCACGCTGCCCACCCGCCGGGAGTCCGCGTATGCGGCCTGGGTCGCCATCTCGGTCGGCTGCAACAACACCTGCACCTTCTGCATCGTCCCCGCGCTGCGCGGCAAGGAGGAGGACCGCCGCCCCGGTGACGTCCTCGCCGAGATCGAGGCGCTGGTGGACGAGGGCGTCATCGAGGTGACCCTGCTCGGCCAGAACGTCAACGCCTACGGCTCCGACCTGGGCGACCGCGAGGCCTTCTCCAAGCTGCTGCGCGCGGCCGGGCAGATCGAGGGCCTGGAGCGGATCCGCTTCACCTCGCCGCACCCGCGGGACTTCACCGACGACGTGATCGCCGCGATGGCCGAGACCCCGAGCGTGATGCACCAGCTGCACATGCCGCTGCAGTCCGGCTCGGACCGCGTCCTCAAGGCGATGCGCCGCTCCTACCGGCAGGACCGGTTCCTCGGGATCATCCGCAAGGTCCGCGAGGCGATGCCGGACGCGGCCATCTCGACCGACATCATCGTGGGCTTCCCCGGCGAGACCGAGGAGGACTTCGAGGAGACGATGCACGTCGTCCGCGAGGCCCGCTTCACCAACGCCTTCACCTTCCAGTACTCCAAGCGCCCCGGCACCCCCGCCGCGGACATGGCGGACCAGGTGCCCAAGGAGGTCGTCCAGGCCCGCTACGACCGGCTGATCGCCCTCCAGGAGGAGATCTCCTGGGACGAGAACAAGAAGCAGGTCGGCCGCACCCTGGAGATCCTGGTCGCCGAGGGCGAGGGCAAGAAGGACGACAAGACCCAGCGCCTCTCCGGCCGCGCCCCCGACAACCGGCTGGTGCACTTCACCAAGCCCGAGGAGCCGGTGCGCCCCGGCGACGTGGTGACCGTCGAGATCACCTACGCCGCCCCGCACCACCTGCTGGCCGAGGGCCCCACTCTCGCGGTGCGGCGTACCCGGGCCGGCGACGCCTGGGAGAAGCGCCAGGCCAAGCCGGCCGACAAGCCGGCGGGCGTCATGCTCGGCCTGCCCGGCATCGGCGCCCCGGCGCAGCTGCCGCTGGCCGCCCCGGCGGGCGGCGCCTGCTGCGGCGACTGACCGGCGGGCGGCGACCGACTCGCGTGCCGTGACGGCGGCCCGGCCGGAGCTCCGGCCGGGCCGTTCGGCTTCCCGGCTAGAGTGATCGGCATGCTGGTAGCCGCCGCCGTGTGCCCCTGTCCGCCGCTGCTCGTCCCCGAGGTCGCCGCCGGGGCCGCGCCCGAGCTGGACGGGCTGCGCGCCGCCTGTGACGAGGCGCTGGCGGCGCTGGTCGCGGCCGGGCCGCAGTTGGTCGTGGCGGTCGGCGCCGGGCCGGAGGCCGAGGTGTGGACCGAGGGCGGGGCCGGCTCCTTCCACCGCTACGGGGTGCCGCTGGTCGCCAAGCTGCCCGGCGGGCGGGTAGAGGGCCCGGAGCTGGCGCCCTCGCTGACCGTCGGCGCCTGGCTGCTGGAGCGCGCCGGCGTGACCCTGCCGACGCACGCCTGCGCGGTGCCCGCCGACGCCCCCGCCGACCGGATGCTCGGCCTCGGCCAGGGCCTGGCCGGCCTCGCCGACCGGGTCGCCCTGCTGGTGCTCGGCGACGGCAGCGCCTGCCGTTCGCTGAAGGCGCCCGGCTACCTGGACGAGCGGGCCGAGGGCTACGACGCCGCCGTGGCCGCCGCCCTCGGCTCGGCCGACCTGCCGGCCCTGGCCGGCCTGGACCCGGCGCTGGCCGCCGAGCTGAAGGCCGAGGGCCGGGCGCCCTGGCAGGTGCTGGCCGGCGCCGCCGAGGGCGCCGGCCTCACCGGGCGGCTGGGCTACCAGGACGCGCCGTACGGGGTCGGGTACTTCGTGGCGTCCTGGGGCTGACCGCCGCTACGGCTGCGGGGGTCGGGGGGCCTGGCCCTCCCCGCCCTCCGGCTTCGGCTTGTGGGCGAAGTCGCCCACCGCGTCCTTGGCCTTGTCGGCGCCGTGCTCGATCTTGTCGCTGTACTTGCCCTTGGTGGCCTTGTCGATCGCGCCGCCGGCCTTGTCGACCATGTGCTCGATCTGGTCGCTGTGCTTGCCCGCGAGCTCGCTGGCCTTCTCCTTGAGCTCCTCGGCCTTGCCCTTGAGGTTGTCCATCAGACCCATGGTGATCTCCTTCTTTCGCTGTCTCCCGCACAACGCGTCCGACCGGTAAAGAGTTCGCAAAGCCGGGTCGGGGTGGAAACGGCCGGAGACCGTCCGGGAACCAGTCACATCCTCGCGCAGTGGGCGGCGGGCGGCAGCCCGGCCCCGACCGCGGCGGCGGTTTGGGAGACTGGAGCGGTGAGCAGCTCCCGTGTGATCAGCATCGTCGGCGCGACCGCCGCCGGAAAGTCCGACCTGGCCGTCGCCATCGCCCGCAGCCTCGGCGGCGAGGTGATCAACACCGACTCGATGCAGCTGTACCGGGGCATGGACATCGGCACCGCGAAGCTGACCATGGCCGAGCGCGGGGGAGTGCCGCACCACCTGATGGACGTCTGGGACGTCACCGAGGCCGCCAGCGTCGCCGAGTACCAGCGGCTGGCCCGGGCCGAGATCGACCGGCTGCTCGCGGCCGGGCGCACCCCCGTCCTGGTCGGCGGCTCCGGGCTGTACGTCCGGGCCGCGATCGACGAGATGGAGTTCCCCGGCACCGACCCGCGGGTGCGCGCCCGGCTGGAGGCCGAACTGGAGCAGGGCGGCCCGTACGCGCTGCACCGGCGGCTGGCCGAGCTGGACCCGGCGGCCGCCGAGGCGATCCTGGTCGGCAACGGGCGGCGGATCGTCCGGGCGCTGGAGGTCATCGAGATCACCGGGCAGCCGTTCACCGCCAACCTGCCGAGCAACACCGCGGTGTACGAAGCGGTGCAGATCGGCGTCGCCGTGCCGCGACCCGAGCTGGACGAGCGGATCGCGCTGCGGGTCGACCGGATGTGGGAGGCCGGGCTGCTGGACGAGGTGCGGGAGCTGGAGCGGGTCGGGCTGCGCGAGGGCCGGACCGCCTCCCGGGCGCTCGGCTACCAGCAGGTGCTGGACCACTTCGCCGGCGAGTGCACCGAGGACGAGGCACGGGCCGAGACCGTCCGGGCCACCAAGCGCTTCGCCCGCCGCCAGGAGTCCTGGTTCCGTCGGGACGACCGCATCCACTGGCTCTCCCGACCGGCCGGTACCGACCCCGTCGAGCTGCTGGAACACTCCCTCGAACTGATCGGCCGTCAGGGAGTTCCGGCCGCATAGGTGCTGTTCCGGCCAATTCGGCGGTGCACCTGCGCGCGCAGGCGACCGTGCAGGACGAACCGGGGGTCACGGCCCGATCACGTGATGGCCACGGATCACCCGAGGACCCCGGTCAGGCCCCGAACGCCCCCTCTGGACATGCCATCATCGATGCCATAAGGGTCGGCCCGCGCGGGTCGGCCGTGCCCGGCCGCGAGTCCGCTCGTGTCGAACTGTCAGGGGAGGCCGTGTGTCGACGGGTACCGGCCCCGAATCCGGCCAGAGCGGGAGCGTCACCGTACCGGCCGAGGAGTTCGACGAGTCGACGAGGGGGGACCTCCCCGTGCTGACCGGCCTGGAGGCGCCGACCTCGTACGCGGCCGCGGTGCCCGCACTGGACACCCGCACCCCGCCGGACGCCGCGGTGCACGAGCGGGAGATCCGGCCGCTGCGCCGGCTCCGCTGGTGGCAGACCCTGCCGATCGCCCTGCTCGGCACCCTCGGCTCGCTGATGTTCGCCTTCCCGCTCGCCTTCGGCTCGGCCGGGGCGCGGGCCACCATGGTCGGGATGCTCGGGCTGCTGTTCACCGCCGCCTCGGTCGGCTGGGGCGCGATGGCCGCCCGGCACGCCGGCTACAAGTGGCCGGGCCTGCCGCGCCGGGGCTCCGGGCGGCGGGCCGGCTGGAAGGCCATCGTGGTCTACACCCTGATCGCGCTGGCCGCCTGCGCGCTCGCGGTGTGGCGGGTCGCCTACCTGCGCTGAGGACGCCGCCCGGGCCCGGCCGGCCGCGGGGCCGTCCGCCCCGAGCCGTGGGGTCGGAGCGCCCGGCGGCGAGCGGGCGGGCATCAGTACCATCGGTGGGGTGAGCGCATCCTCTCCTCAGCAGGCCGGTCTCCCCTTCTTCAAGGGGCACGGCACCCAGAACGACTTCGTGATCGTGCCCGACCCGGACGGGGTGCTGGAGATCGGCCCGGAGGCCGTCGCCGCGCTCTGCGACCGGCGGGCCGGCATCGGCGGCGACGGGCTGCTGCGCGTGGTGCGGGCGGCCGCCGACCCGGCCGCCGCGAGCCAGGCCGACCGGGCCGAGTGGTTCATGGACTACCGCAACTCCGACGGCAGCATCGCCGAGATGTGCGGCAACGGCCTGCGGGTGTTCGCCCGCTTCCTGGTCGAGGCCGGCCTGGCGAAGCCCGGTGAGCTGGCGATCGCCACCCGCTCCGGGGTGCTCACCGCGACGGTCGCCGAGGACGCCGCGGACGGCACGCCCGGCGACGTCACCGTCGACATGGGCCGGCCCCGGCTGCCCGGACCGGACGGCATCGAGGTGGCCGTCGGCGAGCGGCGCTGGCCCGCCCTGAACGTCAACATGGGCAACCCCCACGCGGTGGCCTTCGTGGAGAGCCTGGACCACGCCGGGGACCTCTTCGGCGCGCCGCTCACCAGCCCCGAGGGCGCCTACCCGGAGGGCGTCAACGTCGAGTTCGTGGTGGACCGGGGCCCGCGGCACGTGGCGATGCGGGTGTACGAGCGCGGCTCCGGCGAGACCCGCTCCTGCGGCACCGGCGCCTGCGCCGTCGCGGTGGCGGCGATCCGCCGGGACGGCGTGGACCCGGCGGTCACCGGCGCGGCGGTCTCGTACACGGTGGACGTGCTGGGCGGTCGGCTGGTGATCACCGAGCACCCGGACGGCCGGGTGGACATGACCGGGCCGGCGGTCATCGTGGCCGAGGGGCGGCTGGACGCGCGCTGGTGGGAGTCGCTGAGTCGGTAGCGACGCCCCGGTTTGCCCAGTTCGTACGGTGACGAATCCCCCCGATCGGGTGATACCGGTCGCGGACGGGAATCACGGCGTCGCGGAACGTGCTCTGCTCGGTAGCATGGACCACCGGGTCACCCCACGGGGAGGGGCCGCACCCGGCGACGTTGCCGGAGGTGCCGATGACCATCGAAGCCGGGCAGCCCCCCATCACGGGGCAGCCGACGAGCGCACGGCAGGGCGGGGCCAGGAGGCCCCTCGGGGAGCTCGGCCGGGCCGCCCTCGGCCGGGCCGGGCGGGCCGCCCTGCTGGCCACCGGCCGGCCGCCGGTGCCGGACGCCCTGGAACCGCTGGTCCAGGTGCACCGACGGCACCATCCGCAGGCCGACCTCGCCCTGCTGGCCCGGGCGTACCGGCTGGCCGAGGCCAGCCACCGCGGCCAGAAGCGCAAGAGCGGTGAGCCGTACATCACCCACCCGCTGGCCGTCACCATGATCCTGGCCCAACTCGGCGCCGGGACGACCACCTTGGTCGCCTCGCTGCTCCACGACACCGTCGAGGACACCGAGTTGACGCTGGACCAGGTGAGCGCCGGGTTCGGGCCCGAAGTCGCCTACCTGGTCGACGGGGTGACCAAACTGGAGAAGGTCGACTTCGGCGCCGCCGCCGAGGCCGAGACCTTCCGCAAGATGCTGGTCGCCACCGGGGACGACGTCCGGGTGATGGTGATCAAGCTCGCCGACCGGCTGCACAACATGCGCACCATCCGGCACATGAAGCCGGCCAGCCAGGTGCGGATCGCCAAGGTCACCCGGGACGTGCTGATCCCGCTGGCCGAGCGGCTGGGCATCCAGGTGCTCAAGGCGGAGCTGGAGGACATCGTCTTCGCCACCCTGCACCCCGAGGAGCACGCCCGCACCCGCGGCCTGATGGCCGGCCACGAGGCCGAGCCGGACGCCCTGCTGGAGCCCTTCGCCCGGCAACTGGCCCGCCAGCTGGCCGAGACCGGGGTCGCCGCCGAGGTGACGGTACGGCCCCGGCACTGCGTCTCGCTGCACCGGGTGCTGCTCAAGCGGGCCGCCGCGCCGGGCCGGGACGGGCGGCCGCAGGAGCCCCAGCCGGCCGACTTCGGGCGGCTGCTGGTGGTGGTCGAGGAGAACGCCGACTGCTACGCGGTGCTCGGCGAGCTGCACACCTGCTGGACGCCGCTGCCCGGCGAGTTCAAGGACTTCGTGGCCGCCCCCAAGTTCAACCTCTACCAGTCGCTGCACACCGCCGTCGCGCTGGACGGCGGCGCGGTGGTCGAGGTGCTGGTGCGGACCCGGCGGATGCACGAGGTGGCCGAGACCGGGGTGGTCGCGCTCGGCGACCCGTCCCCGGCCGGCCCCGCCCAGGACGCCGACGAGCTGGACCGCACCGACCCGGCCCGGCCCGGCTGGCTCAGCCGGCTGCTGGAGTGGCAGCAGGAGACCCCCGACCCGGACGCCTTCTGGTCCGCGCTCACGGCCGACCTGGCCGGCGACCGCGAGATCACCGTGGTGACGGAGAGCGGCGAAACGCTTCAGCTGAGGGCCGGGGCCAGCTGCGTGGACGCCGCCTACCTGCTCGGCGAGGAGACCGGTCACCGATGTATCGGCGCCCGGGTCAACGGCCGGCTCACCGCGCTGTCCACCGTGCTGCAGGACGGGGACGTGCTCGCGGTGCTCACCGAGAGCCTCCCGGCCGGCGGCGGGGTGCAGCCGTCCGGCCCCTCGCCCGAGTGGCTGGCGCACGCCCGCACCCCGGCCGCCCGGCTGGCCATCGAGCGCTGGCTGGCCGACCACCCGGCCCGGCTGCCGGTGGTGCGCACCGGCCCGGCCGCCGGCCAGCCCGCCCCGCCCGCGCACCGGCCGGGCGAGCGCCGGACCGCCCCGGTGGCGGTGGCCGGCCGGCCCGGGGCGCCGGTGCGGCTGGCCCGCTGCTGCACGCCCGTCCCCCCGGACGAGGTGGCCGGCTACCCGATCCGCGGCGGCGCCGTGGCCGTGCACCGCACCGCCTGCCCGGCCGGGCAGCGGCTGCGCGCGGACGGGCGGGCCGAGCTGGAGGTCCGCTGGCGGCAGGAGGACGCCCCGGCGGCCGGGCACCGGGTGACCCTGCGGGCCGAGGCGCTGAACCGGCCCCGGCTGCTCGCCGACCTCACCGCGGCGATCTCCGCCGCGGGCGTCGGCATCGTCTCCGCCGAGGTCGAGCCGCCGCAGGAGCTGCGGGTCCGGCACACCTACACCGTGGAGCTGCCCGAGCCGGGCGCGCTGCCGGCCCTGATGCGGGCGATGCTCAGGGTCTCCGGGGTGTACGACGTGAGCCGGCCGCACGCCCCGGAGGGGACCCGGACCCGCGAGGGCGCGACGCGCTCCCCGGAAGGGCGCCCGGGCCGGCACTCCGGGGGAAATGGGGATGACCGGCCCGTGCCCGGCGTGCGACCATCGTGGGGAATTCACGGCCGGTCCACGGCGTTCTCAGGGCACAGGAGCCCGGGTGAGATCCAGGGGTCCTCGCCGAAGCCACCCAGCGACCAAAGGACAGAATGACCTCCACGTTCGACACCCGCGACCACGCCGACGCCCCGCGCCGCCTCGACGGTCTGCGGGCGGAAGCCCTCATGGACGAGGACCACGCGGCCATCGACGAGGACCTCGGCCACAGCTACGACGGCGACCAGTACGACCGCAGTGAGCGCGCAGCCCTGCGCCGGGTCGCCGGCCTCTCCACCGAACTCCAGGACGTCACCGAGGTCGAGTACCGCCAGCTCCGCCTGGAGCGCGTGGTGCTCGTCGGCGTCTGGACCGACGGCACCCTGGAGGAGGCGGAGAACTCGATGGCCGAGCTCGCCGCGCTCGCCGAGACGGCCGGCTCCGAGGTCCTGGACGGCGTCATCCAGCGCCGGGACAAGCCCGACGCGGCCACCTACATCGGCTCCGGCAAGGCGCAGGAGCTGCGCGACATCGTCGCCGCCACCGGCGCCGACACCGTGGTCTGCGACGGTGAGCTCACCCCCGGCCAGCTGATCCACCTGGAGGACGTGGTCAAGGTCAAGGTCGTCGACCGGACGGCCCTGATCCTGGACATCTTCGCCCAGCACGCCAAGTCCCGGGAGGGCAAGGCGCAGGTCTCGCTCGCGCAGATGCAGTACATGCTGCCGCGCCTGCGCGGCTGGGGTCAGTCGCTGTCCCGGCAGATGGGTGGCGGTGGCTCCGGCTCCTCGGGCGGCGGCATGGCCACCCGTGGTCCCGGTGAGACCAAGATCGAGACCGACCGGCGCCGGATCCGCGAGAAGATGGCGAAGCTCCGCAAGGAGATCGCCGACATGAAGAAGGGCCGCGACACCAAGCGCCAGGAGCGCAAGCGCCACCAGGTGCCGTCCGTGGCCATCGCCGGTTACACCAACGCCGGCAAGTCCTCCCTGCTCAACCGGCTCACCGGCGCGGGCGTACTGGTGGAGAACGCGCTGTTCGCCACCCTGGACCCGACCGTGCGCCGGGCCCAGACCCCGAGCGGGCGGCTCTACACCCTGGCGGACACCGTCGGCTTCGTCCGGCACCTGCCGCACCACCTGGTCGAGGCCTTCCGCTCGACCATGGAGGAGGTCGCCGACGCGGACCTCATCCTGCACGTGGTGGACGGCTCGCACCCCGAGCCGGAGACCCAGCTGGCCGCCGTCCGCGAGGTCATCGTCTCGGTCGACGCGCAGAACGTGCCGGAGATCGTGGTGATCAACAAGGCGGACGCCGCCGACCCGCACGTGCTGCAGCGCCTGCTGCGCCGCGAGCCGCACGCCATCGTGGTGTCGGCCCGCAGCGGCGCCGGCATCGAGGAGCTGCTGAAGCTCATCGACGACGAGCTGCCGCGCCCCGCCGTCGAGGTGCGGGCCCTGGTGCCCTACACCCAGGGCGCCCTGGTCTCCCGGGTGCACAAGGAGGGCGAGCTGCTCGGCACCGAGCACACCGCCGACGGCACGCTGCTGCACGCCAAGGTGCCGGCCGAGCTGGCCGCCGAGCTGGAGCACTTCACGGTCGCCCTGCAGGGCTGACCGGTCTGCCGCGGTAGCCCCCGGACGTCCGCGTCCGGGGGCTACTTCACGTTCTTGACGAAGTAGTCGAAGGCCTGCTTCGCCTGGTCCTGGAGCGACGGTCCGGCCAGGTAGCCCGCCGGGGCGCGGTTGCCGACCGAGCTGACGCTGACCAGGTTGGGCTTGCCGTCCTTGGTGATGAACCAGCCGCCGCCACCCGCGCCGCCGGTCATGGTGCAGCCGATCACGTACATCGGCGGCCGGGCCCGGTCGAAGGAGAGCAGGCCCGGCGCGGCGGCGGACTCGCAGCGCTGCAGCTCCAGGCCGTCGAAGGGCCGCTCGACCGGGTAGCCGTAGGCGGTGGCCGAGGTGACCTGCTCGCGCGGGGCGTTGAACCAGACCGGCACGGACCCGCCGACCGCCTCCTCCAGGGACGGGCCGGAGCCGGACTCGCCGCGCACCCGGACGATCCCGTAGTCGTACTGGTCGTGGGCGCCGACGCCGTCCTCCTGCAGCCAGGTCGGTGACACCAGCGCGCGCACCGCCGTCCAGCGGCCGTACGGGGCAGCCTGCTGGTCGCCGGAGGGCTTGCCGCGGGCCGCCCGGCCGTCCCGGTTGCCCGCCTGTCCGTCCCGGTTGAAGGCGGGCACGAAGACCAGGTTCTTCACCCAGCCGCCGCCCTTGCCGTCGTGCAGGCAGTGCGCGGCGGTGTACACCAGGTTGCTCCGGCCCGGGTTGAGCGGGTCGGCGACCACCGTGCCGGAGCAGGCCGCGTCGCCCTGGGGCGTGGTCATCAGCAGCTTGCCGACCACGGCGGAGTCCGGGCCGTACGGGTGCGGCTGGGCCGTGGCCGGGACCGGGCCGGGCGGGGCGTCGCGCTGGACGGCGGCCGGTGCGGGGGCGGTCAGCGAGTACTCGGGGGTGGGGCGGGCCTTTGCGGCCTCCATCCGGGCGGTCGTCCAGTAGCCCGGGGCCGTCTGGTTGGTGAAGCCGCTGTCGGCGACGTACCGGGTCCAGTCCTCCAGCTTCCAGCCGCCGAGGTCACCCACGCTGGTCGGGGCGGCCTTGGGCAGTGCCGCGGGCGGGGCGGCGGGGGCGCCGGGGCCGTCCGGGCCGCAGGCGGCCGCGGTGAGCGTCAGGGCGGCGAGCAGCGCGGCGCCGGCCGTGGCAGCCCGCCGTCCCCTGGTGCCGGTGGTGCTGGTGCTGGTGGTGCTGGTGGTGCCGGTGGTGCTGGTGGTGCGCAAGCTGAGGTGCCCCCGTGGTGGTGCCGGTCACTGCTTCCTGGAGATCCAGTCCAGGGCCTGCTTGGCGACCGTCTCCAGGTACGGGCCGCTCAGCGAGGTGTGCTCCTGGGTGCCGATCGAGGTGTTGCTGACCAGCGCCGTCCTCCCGTCCGGCATGGTGGCGAACCAGCCGCCGCCGCTGGCGCCCTGGGTCATGTTGCAGCCGATGGTCAGCATGGACGGGCGCTTGGCGTCGAAGGACAGCCGGGTGGGCTTGCCGCCGTCGCACTTGTAGAGCTCCTGGCCGTCGAACGGCTTGACCAGCGGGTAGCCGGCGGCCGAGACCTTGAGCTGGTCGCGGGGCGCGTCGAACCAGACCGGGACGGCCGAACCGACCGTCTCCTCCAGGGACTTGCCGGTGTCGTTCTGGTTGTGCACGCGCATCACGGCGAAGTCGTACTGGTTGGCGGCGTCACCGGTCGGGCCGCCCTCGACCATCCACTGCGGGGAGGTGACGACCTGGTCGGCCCACCAGGTGCCGAGCGGGGCCAGCTCGGACAGCGGGGCCTTCTTGCCGCCGCTGGAGGCACCGGAGTTGTTGTAGGCGGGGACGAACACCAGGTCCTTGTAGAAGGCGCCGCCCTTGCCCTCGTGCACGCAGTGCGCCGCCGTCCAGACCAGGTTGCTCTTGCCCGGGTGCTGCGGGTCGGCGATCACCGTCGCCGAGCAGTTGCCCCGGCCGCCCTGGGCGGAGAAGAACACCTTCCCGGAGGGCTGCTTGAGGTACGGGCGGGGCACCTGGACGGCCTTGACCACCGGCGGCTCGGGGTCGGTCACCCCGTCGTCGGCGGCCGGCTTGGCGGTGGGCGGGGCCGGGTCGGCGGGTTTGGCGTCGCCCATCTTGTCCGGGTTCCAGAAGTCCTTCACCACCGGGTTGTTGAAGACGTGCTTGGACGCCCACTTGTCCCAGTCGTCGAACTTCCACTTCTTCAGGTCGTCCCAGCTCTTCGGCAGGCCCTCCAGCAGGCTGGTCGGCAGACCGGACGGCAGGGCGATGCCGCCGATGACACCGCCGGGGGCGGCGCTCGCCTGCGTGCTGGGCGGCGGCGCCGCCGCGGTCCTGTCGCCGCCCGCCGGGCCGTCCGGTCCGCAGGCGCTGACGGCCAGCAGCGTTCCGGTGACCAGGGCGGCGGCGAGGGCTGACCGGTGGATCGATGGCATCGGTGCGCTTCCCCCTGTACGCGATGGGATGGTGTCGGGTCGGGCTTCGGTGCGGCGGCTCGCCGCCCTGGAGTCTTCCATCGCGGTACAGGACGGCGGCAGTCGCCCCCCGGGTTCCTGGGTTGACCGGAGGTCACCGATCCGTGATGCCGGACCGGCCCCTCCGTTGGCAGAGCAGGGCAGCCCCGCCCGGTGGCGCACTATCCCCGATCTTCACCCGGACGAGTGAGCGGTCCTTGTGATCAACCGTCAGGGATAGGTAACCCTTACCTGACGCGACGGTGCGAGCGCCCGCCGACCCCCTCCACCACCAGCGCGCGTCCGCACCCCCACGCGCACCAAGGAGCAGCCTTGAGCACCGCCCTCACCGGAGCCCCGCCCGTACCGCCGCCGTCCACGGACTCCCGCCCCGAGCCGAAGGACACGTCGGCGCCGGAGGTGACGAGCGACCAGCGAGTTCAGGACCGAGGAGGGCAGGTGTCGGACCGTGAACACCCCGACGCGGGCGCGGAACACCGGCCCGGGCCCGACCCGCTGCTGCACCCCGACCCCGCCGTCGCCGCCGAACAGGCCGCCCTGGAAGCCCTGTTGCGCTGCTGGGCGCGGGAGACCGGCGCCCGCCCCGGACCGGACGGCCGACTGCGGATCGACGTCCTCGGCGGCGCCGCCCGGCTCACCGCGCCGGTCCGCTACTGGTCCCCCAGCGGCTGGCACCGCTTCGGCCCGGCCGCCCTCTCGGCCGGGGACAGCACCGCCGCGGCCCCGGTGGACGCCGTCACCGCCGCCGCCCTGCTCGCCGCCGCGGCCGCCGACCGGCCCGACCCCGGACAGGTCGCCGACCTCGCCGCCAGGGTCGCCGACTCGGTCGTGCGCACCGCCGAGATCCTCACCCACCACCGCACCGCCGCCGCACCCGGAGGACCGGAACGCTCGCACTTCCTCGCCGCCGAACAGTCCCTGCTGCTCGGCCACCCGCTGCACCCCACCCCGAAGAGCCGCGACGGCCTCGGCCCGGCCCAGAGCGCCGCCTACTCGCCCGAACTCCACGGCAGCTTCCAGGTCCACTGGTTCGCCGTGGACCGCACCGTGCTCGCGGCCGGCTCGGCCGTCGCCCGGAGCGCCGACCGGATCACCGCCGACCTGCTCGGCGGCCACGCCACCCTGCCGCCCGGCACCGCCGCCCTGCCGCTGCACCCCTGGCAGGCCCGCGAACTCGCCCACCGCCCGGCCGCCGCCGCCCTGCTCGCCGACGGGCTGCTGCACGACCTCGGGCCGGCCGGCGAACCCTGGCACCCCACCTCCTCGGTGCGCACCGTCTACCGGCCCGGCACCCCGTGGATGCTCAAGCTCTCGCTCGGCCTGCGGATCACCAACTCCCGCCGGGAGAACCTGCGCAAGGAACTCCACCGCGGCCTGGAGGTGCACCGGCTGCTGGAGAACGGCCTCGCCGCCGAATGGCGGGCCGCCCACCCCGGCTTCGACATCGTCCGGGACCCGGCCTGGATCGGCGTCGACCACCCCGCACTCGGCGACCCCGGCGGACTGGACACCGTTCTGCGCGCCCAGCCCTTCGCGCCCACCCAGCGCGCGCTGTGCGTGGCCGGGCTGGTCGCCGAACAGCCGCGCGGCACCGGCGCCACCGTGCCGTCCGCGGTCGGCGACACCCTGCGCGCGCTCGCCGCCCGCACCGGGCGCCCGCTGCGCACCGTGGCCGCCGAATGGTTCCTGCGCTACCTGGAGGCCGTCGTCCTCCCCGTCCTCTGGCTGGACGGACACGGCGGCATCGCCCTGGAGGCGCACCAGCAGAACAGCATCGTCCTGCTGGACGCCGAGGGCTGGCCCAGCGGCGGCCGGTACCGCGACAACCAGGGCTACTACTACCGAGAGAGCGCCGCCGAACGGCTCACCGCCCGGCTGCCCGGACTCGGCGCGGAGAGCGACACCTTCCTGCCGGACGCCGTCATCGACCACCACTTCGCGTACTACCTCGGCATCAACCACGTGCTCGGGCTGATCGGCGCCTTCGGCTCCCAGGGGCTCGCCGACGAGACGGTGCTGCTGGCCGGGCTGCGCCGGTTCCTGGCCGGCCCGCGGGCGGCCGCCACCGGCTCGGCGCTGCCCGCCCTGCTGCTGGACGCGCCCACCCTGCCCTGCAAGGCCAACCTGCTCACCCGGATCAACGGCCTGGACGAGCTGGTCGGCCCGGTCGCCACCCAGTCCGTGTACGTGGACATCCCCAACCCGGTGGCGGGGGCCCGATGACGGAGGACCTGGCCGGGTGGGGCGAAGTCCCCACCCCGGCCGGCCGGTTCCGGCTCGACCCGGTCCGGCTGCCGGAACACCTGGGGCTGCTCACCGGGTGGATGAACGACCCCGAGGTCGACGCGTTCTGGGCGCTGGCCGGGCCGCCCACCGTCACCGAACGGCACCTGCGGGCCCAACTGGACGGCGACGGACGCAGCGTGCCCTGCCTCGGACTGCTCGACGGCGAGCCGATGAGCTACTGGGAGGTCTACCGCGCCGACCTCGACCCGCTCGCCGCCCACTACCCGGCCCGGCCGCAGGACACCGGCCTCCACCTGCTGCTCGGCCCGGCCACCAGCCGGGGCCGCGGCCTCGGGGCCCAGCTGCTCGGCGCCCTGGCCGAATTGATCCTCCGCCGGAGACCGGGCTGCGAGCGGGTGGTGGCCGAACCGGACGTCCGCAACCGGCGCTCCGTCCGGGCCTTCGAGCGGGCCGGGTTCCGGGCCGCCGCCGAACTCGACCTGCCCGACAAGCGCGCCGCCCTGATGGTCCGCGACCGAGACCTACTCCCCGCCTAGGACGTTCTGTGGACACCTCGACACCCCCTTCGCACCCCGGGCCGCACGACCCGCCGCACGACCCGCCGTACGACCTGCTGGGCGTCGGCATCGGCCCGTTCAACCTCTCGCTCGCCGCCCTCGCCGAGCCCGTACCCGGCCTGAGCACGCTCTTCTGCGACCAGCGCCCCGAATTCCGCTGGCACCACGGCATGCTGGTCGACGGCGCCCGGATGCAGGTGCCCTTCCTCGCCGACCTGGTCTCGCTGGTGGACCCGACCAACCCGTGGTCCTTCCTCAACTACCTGCGCGCCCAGGACCGGCTGTTCCCGTTCTACTTCGCCGAACGCTTCCAGCTGCCCCGCCGGGAGTACGACCACTACTGCCGCTGGGCCGCCGACCGGCTGCCCAACTGCCGCTTCGGCACCGAGGTCACCGCCCTGCACCGGGACGGCCCGCTGTTCCGGGCCGAACTGACCGACACCGCGACCGGGCGGCGCAGCACCGTACGGGCCCGCAACCTCGCGCTCGGCGTCGGCACCCGGCCCGTGCTGCCCGAGGCCTTCGCCGCCCTCGCCGACCACCCGCGGGCCTTCCACTCCGCCGAGTACCTGGACCGCCGCGAGGACCTGACCGGCGCCCGGGACATCACCGTGATCGGCAGCGGACAGTCCGGCGCCGAGGTCTTCCTCGACCTGCTCCGCCGCCACGAGGGCGACGGCATCCGGCTGCGCTGGCTCACCCGCACCAGGGCCCTCGCGCCCATGGAGTACTCCAAGCTCGGCCTGGAACACTTCACCCCCGACTACACCCGCTACTTCCACGGCCTGCCCGGGCCCGTCCGGGACGCCCTGGTCGGCGCCCAGTGGCAGCTGCACAAGGCCGCCAGCGCGGAGACCCTCGCCGAGATCCACGACCACCTCTACGAGCGCACCATCGGCCGCCCGATCGACAGCGCCCCGGTCGAGATCGCCCCCGGCACCGCCGTCACCGAGGCCCGCCCCGGCCCCTGCGGCGGCCTCGAACTGCGCTGCCGGCACACCGACTCCGGCGCCGAGCACGTGCTGCGCACCGACGCCGTGGTGCTCGCCACCGGCTACCGGGCCGCCCGCCCGGCCGCCCTCGAACCGCTCGCCCGGCTGATCGACTGGGACGAGTCCGGGCGCTACCGGGTCGACCTGGACCACCGGGTCGCCACCCGGCCCGAACTCACCGGCGGCCTGTACGTCCAGAACGCCGAGCTCCACACCCACGGCGTCGGCACGCCCGACCTCGGCCTCGGCGCCCACCGGGCTGCGGTGATCCTCAACGCCGTCACCGGCCGGACCGTCCACCGGTTGCCCGATCGCACCGCCTGGACCGGCTTCGCGCCGCCGGCGTCTTCCGTGTCCTCCAATAATCTTCCGAACATTCCGAAAACCGTGAATGTTCCGGACGGTCAGCACAGTCAGCACAGTCCGCACAGCGCCACCCCCGAGCAGACCCCCGTCGTCCCCCGTCCCCAGGAGCTGACCCGTGCCGCAACCGTCGGCCGCTGAGCCCGCCGAACCGCTCTACCTGCCCCCGCACCTCACCGCCGGGCACTGGCAGCGGGCCGGCCGCGCCCTGCTGGCCAAGATGCTCGGCGAGTTCGCCTACGAGGACCTGCTCCGGCCCGTTCCCGGCGCCCTCGACGGCGAGTACCTGCTGAAGCTGCCCGAGGCCGAGTACCGCTTCGCCGCCCGGCGCGGCGCCTACGACGGCTGGCAGGTCGACCCGGACTCGATCCGCTGCTCCCGCCCGGACGGCCTGGACCCGCTGCGCTTCCTCCCGTACGCCCGGGAGGCCCTCGGGCTGCGCGGCGAGACCACCGCCCACCTGCTCCGCGAACTCTCCGTCACCCTCACCGCCGACGCCCGCCAGCTCGCCACCGCGCTCACCGCCGCCGAACTCGCCGACCTCGACCACCCCGCGCTGGAGGGCCGGCAGGGCGGCCACCCGTGGATCGTCCCCAGCAAGGGCCGGATCGGCTTCTCCGGCACCGACGCCGCCCGCTGGACCCCGGAGGCCCGCAGCCCGCGCCCGCTGCCCTGGATCGCCGTCCACCGCAGGCTCGCCGAGTACCGTGGCGTGCCCGGCCTGGAGCGGCCCGAGCAGCTGTACGTCCGCGAGCTGGACGACGTCGACGCGCTGCGCGCCCCGCTCGGCGCGGACGCCGACGACTACCTGCTGCTGCCCGTCCACCCCTGGCAGTGGGACGAGACGGTGCTGCCGCTGTTCGCGCCCTGGATCGCCTCCGGCGAGATCGTCCCGCTGCCCTCGGACGGCGACCCACGGCTGCCCCAGCAGTCCATCCGCTCCTTCTTCAACACCGCCCACCCCGAGCGCTGCACCGTCAAACTGCCGCTGTCCATCCTCAACACCCTGGTCTGGCGCGGACTGCCGGTCGAGCGGACGCTCGCCGCGCCCGCCGTCACCGCCTGGCTGCACGGGCTGCGCGACGCCGACCCGTACCTGCGGGACGATTGCCGGGTGATCCTGCTCGGCGAGATCGCCTCCGTCACCGTCGACCACCCGCTCTACCGGGAGCTGCCCGACTCGCCCTACCAGTACAAGGAACTGCTCGGCGCGATCTGGCGCGAACCGCTCGGCCCCTTCCTGGCCGGGGACGAACGCGCCCGCACCCTCGCCGCCCTGCTCCAGACCGGCTCCGACGGCCGGGCGCTCGCCGTCGAGCTGATCGCCCGCTCCGGCCTCACCCCCGCCGAGTGGACCGGCCGGCTGTTCGCCGCGATGCTGCCGCCGCTGCTGCACTTCCTCTACCGCTACGGACTGGTCTTCTCCCCGCACGGCGAGAACGCCATCGTGGTCTTCGACGACCGCGGCACCCCGACCCGGCTCGCGGTCAAGGACTTCGTCGACGACGTCAACCTCAGCGACCAGGACCTACCCGAACTGCGCGACCTGCCCGCCGAGGTGGCCGGCGTCCTGCTGCGCGACGACCCCCAGGGGCTGTGCCAGTTCATCCACTCCGGCCTGTTCATCGGCGTCTTCCGCTACCTCGCCCCACTGCTGGAGGCCCAGGCCGGGCTCGCCGAGACCGAGTTCTGGGCCCTGCTGCGCGCGGAGATCCACTGCTACCAGCACCGCTTCCCCGAGCTGCGCGAACGCTTCGAGCTGTTCGACCTGTTCCGGCCCCGGATCGACCGGCTCTGCCTCAACCGCAACCGGCTGATCATGGACGGCTACCAGGACCGCCCGCACCGCCCGCACGCCGTCCGGCACGGCACGGTGCCGAACGCCCTGGTCGGCGTGGAGGTGCGGCTGCCCGGCGGCCTCCCCGGCCAACGGGACCGGATTGTCACCCCCGCCCCGTAGGGTGGAAGGGTCATGACGAACGACTCCGAATCCCAGCCCGCGACGGACCTCGGCGACGAGGCCGAGGAAGCCGTCGCCGTTCCGCGCTCGCGGATCCCCGAGCTGTTGCACGCCGCGGTCGAGGCCGTCGGCGGTGTCGAGCGCCCCGGCCAGGCGCGGATGGCCGAGGCCGTCGCCGACGCCGTCGACCACGCCGAGCACCTGCTCGTCCAGGCCGGCACCGGCACCGGCAAGTCCCTCGCCTACCTGGTGCCGGCCCTCGCCCACGGCGACCGCGTGGTGGTCGCCACCGCCACCCTGGCGCTCCAACGCCAGCTGGTGGAAAGGGACTTGCCGCGCACCGTCGAGGCGCTGCACCCGGTGCTGCGCCGCCGGCCGCTGTACGCGATGCTCAAGGGCCGCTCCAACTACCTCTGCCTGCACCGGGCCAACGAGGGCACCCCGAGCGACGAGGGCGAGGGCCTGTTCGACCCGGTGGACGCGCTCGGCGGCCCCGCCGGCAAGCTCGGGCAGGAGGTGCTCCGGCTGCGCGACTGGGCCGACGAGACCGAGACCGGCGACCGCGACGACATGAGCCCCGGCGTCTCCGACAAGGCCTGGGCACAGCTGTCGGTCACCTCCAAGGAGTGCCTGGGCGCGACCCGCTGCGCCTACGGCCAGGAGTGCTTCGCGGAGAAGGCCCGGGAGCGCGCCAAGCTCGCCGACGTCGTCGTCACCAACCACGCGATGCTGGCGATCGACGCCATCGAGGGCGCGCCGGTGCTGCCCGAGCACGGGCTGCTGATCGTGGACGAGGCGCACGAGCTGGTCAACCGGGTCACCGGCGCGGCCACCGCCGAACTGACCGTCGGCGCCGTCAACCGGGCCGTGAAGCGGGCCGCCCGGCTGGCCAACGAGAAGGCCGTCGACCTGCTGCAGGCCGCCGCCGAGAACTACCACGGCCTGATGGAGACCGCCCAGCCCGGCCGGGTCGAGGAGCTCCCGGAGTACCTGGCCTACGCCGTCACCGCCATCCGGGACGCCGCCCGGCAGGTGATCACCTCGCTCGGCGAGACCCGGGACAAGGGCCTCAGCGACGAGGACGCCGTGCGCAAGCAGGCGATGGCCTCCGCCGAGACGGTGCACGAGACCGCCGAGCGGCTGCTGGAGGACTCCGAGTACGACGTGATCTGGATCGAGCGCAGCGACCGCTACGGGCTGGGCACCGCCTCGCTGCGGGTCGCGCCGCTGAGCGTGTCCGGGCTGCTGCGCGAGGGCCTGTACAAGGAGCGCTCGGTGGTGCTCACCTCGGCCACCCTCAAGCTCGGCGGTGACTTCAACGGGGTGGCCGGCTCGCTCGGCCTGCCCAAGGAGACCAGGCTGCCGGACGAGCGTACGGCCGGCGACGACCCGGAATCCGGCTCCGGTGCGGGCGAAGGTTCCGGCTCCGGGTTCGGGGAGGACGCCGTCCCGTACTGGCGGGGGATCGACGTCGGCTCGCCGTTCAAGTACCCCAAGCAGGGCATCCTGTACGTCGCCAAGCACCTCGCCGACCCCGGGCGCGACCCCGAACGGCCGGACATGCTCGACGAGTTGGCCGAGCTGGTCGAGGCGGCCGGTGGGCGCACGCTGGGCCTGTTCTCCTCCATGCGCGGGGCTCAGATGGCCGCCGAGGCGATGCGGGAACGGCTGGACCACCGGATCCTGCTCCAGGGGGAGGACACCCTGGGCGAGTTGATCCGGGAGTTCGCCTCGGACGCGAGCACCTGCCTGTTCGGCACGCTCTCGCTCTGGCAGGGCGTGGACGTGCCCGGCTCGGCCTGCCAGCTGGTGGTGATGGACCGGATCCCCTTCCCGCGGCCGGACGACCCGCTGATGAGCGCCCGCCAGAAGGACGTCGAACAGCACGGCGGGAACGGCTTCATGGCGGTCGCGGCCACCCACGCGGCGCTGCTGATGGCGCAGGGCGCGGGCCGGCTGGTGCGCGCGGCGGACGACCGGGGCGTGGTGGCGGTGCTCGACCCGCGGGTGGAGACCAAGCGGTACGGGGGCTTCTTCCGGTCCTCGATGCCGGAGTTCTGGTACACCACGGACCGCAACCAGGTGCGCCGCTCGCTGGCCGCGATCGACGCCTCGGCGGCGCCGGTGCGGCCGGTGGTGAAGCGGGGCTGAGGGTCCGGGGGCTGTGGCCCCGGGAGCCGAGGCTGCGGCCCGGTGAACGACGGAGGGGCTCCCCGCGACGCGGTGGAGCCCCTTCCCGTTGTAGTGGCGGCCGCGGGTGGGTGGCGGCCGGGCGCTGCCGTCAGAGGCGGCGCAGGACCGCGACGACCTTGCCCAGGATGGTGGCGTTGTCGCCGTTGATGGGCTCGTACGCCGGGTTGTGCGGCATCAGCCAGATCCGGCCGTCCTCGCGCTTGAGCCGCTTGACGGTGGCCTCGCCGTCGATCATCGCGGCCACGATGTCGCCGTTCTCGGCGACCGGCTGGCGGCGCACGGTGACCCAGTCGCCGTCGCAGATGGCCGCCTCGATCATCGAGTCGCCGCGCACGGTGAGGGCGAACAGCTCGCCCTCACCGACCAGCTGGCGGGGCAGCGGGAAGACGTCCTCGACGGTCTGCTCGGCGAGGATCGGTCCACCTGCGGCGATCCGGCCGACCAGCGGCACGTACGAGGTGGAGGGGCGCCCGGCCGTCTCGGCGGTGTTGGGGCGGGCCACCTCGACGCCGCGGACCTCGTAGGCGCGAGGGCGGTGCGGGTCCCGGCGGAGGAAGCCCTTGCGCTCCAGGGCCATCAGCTGGTGAGCGACCGAGGAGGTGCTGGACAGGCCGACGGCCTGGCCGATCTCGCGCATGGACGGCGGGTAGCCGCGGCGCTGGACGGAGTCGCGGATGACCTCGATCACCCGGCGCTGGCGCTCGGTGAGGCCTGCCTCGTCGGTCCGGATGCCGGGGGGGCGGCCGGGCATCGAGCGGGCGGGGGAGGTGTGGGTGTCGTCCATGGTGGGGGAGTGCTCGATCGGCTGGTCGGGGACTCGGCCCGTGGTGGAAACGGCCGGCCCGGAGAGGCGGTGGTCTTCGCTGCGGTCCATGCTGATGTCCACGCTCTGCTGATTCGTGGTGCGCTGCCCCACCTTGAACTGGGAGTGTTCCTGCACCGGGATGGTGTTGGTTTCGACGGTGTTCACGGCGGCCCCTCTCGACGGCTGTCCTCTCCCCTTTTCCAGCCCAACGCACCTCCTATCGAAAGGTTGCGCCAAACACACGTTCGAGTGAATTATTCGGGAGTTGGCTGACTCGATCAAGGCTTTGTTGTACATCGAGTAAATGTTCGACCGGATGTCGACTCCGGCAGTCTAATCGGCGCCGACACGCCAGGGGTGCCGCTTCCCTCTGGGACCTAGATGTAGTGGCTAGAGTCCTCTCCGTGCCCAGTACTAGTGGTCGCGTCGCATGATCAGCTTGCCGAGGCCAGGGGCGCATCGCATAGACTCAACAGGTCCGCACGTCCTGCCAGGGAGGGATCCCCAGGTGCACTGCCCCTTCTGCCGGCACTCCGACAGCCGCGTCGTCGACAGTCGGACCACGGAGGACGGCAGCTGTATTCGCCGTCGTCGACAGTGCCCGGACTGCGGTCGCCGTTTCACCACCGTGGAGACGGCCGCGCTGATGGTCATCAAGCGCAGCGGCGTCACCGAGCCCTTCTCCCGGCAGAAGGTCATCACCGGCGTCCGGAAGGCCTGCCAGGGCCGCCCGGTCACCGAGGACGCGCTCGCCCAGCTCGGCCAGCGGGTCGAGGAGTGCGTGCGCGCCAGCGGCAACGCCGAGCTGACCACCCACGAGGTCGGGCTGGCCATACTCGGCCCGCTCAAGGAACTCGACGTGGTCGCCTACCTGCGCTTCGCCAGCGTGTACCAGGCGTACGACGGACTCGAAGACTTCGAGGCCGCCATCGCGGAACTCCGCGCCGAGCGGCCCGCCCCCGAGGCGGACGGCACCTGCGTGCCCGTTCCCGCCGCCGCGCCCTAGGAGGCGTGCCGGGCCCTCGCGGCCCCCGAACCACAATGCAGGCCCCCCGTGGGTCGTCAGCACCACACCGGCCCCGCGTGGGCCCACGCGTGCCCGAAAACGGGGCACGGAACACTACGAACCGTGCGCAAGCGGACGGGTCCCCGCCTGCCCGCACACCGGAAGAACGAACCAGCGGTGCCCGGACTTTTCAGGGCACTACGGGCGTTTGCCCAGGAGGAGGAGCGAGAAGTGACAGACACCACGAGCGGTTCCGCACGCGGGTCGAAGTCCGAGAAGACGGCGGCCAAGGGCGCCAAGGCCCCGAAGGGCGGTCTCCGGATGGAGCGCATCCACACCACCCCTGGCGTGCACCCGTACGACGCGGTCCGCTGGGAGCGGCGTGACGTCGTCATGACCAACTGGCGCGACGGATCGATCAACTTCGAGCAGCGCGGCGTCGAGTTCCCCGACTTCTGGTCGGTCAACGCCGTCAACATCGTCACGTCCAAGTACTTCCGCGGCGCCGTCGGCACCCCCCAGCGCGAGTGGAGCCTCAAGCAGATCATCGACCGCGTGGTGCTCACCTACCGCGCGGCCGGCGAGAAGCACGGCTACTTCGCCACCAAGGACGATGCCGAGATCTTCGAGCACGAGCTGACCCACGCCCTCCTCCACCAGGTGTTCAGCTTCAACTCGCCGGTCTGGTTCAACGTCGGCACCAAGCAGCCCCAGCAGGTCAGCGCCTGCTTCATCCTGTCCGTCGACGACTCCATGGAGTCGATCCTCGACTGGTACAAGGAAGAGGGCATGATCTTCAAGGGCGGCTCCGGCGCCGGCCTCAACCTCTCCCGCATCCGCTCCTCCAAGGAGCTGCTCTCCTCCGGCGGCAACGCCTCCGGCCCGGTCTCCTTCATGCGCGGCGCCGACGCCTCGGCCGGCACCATCAAGTCCGGCGGCGCCACCCGCCGCGCGGCCAAGATGGTCGTGCTCGACGTCGACCACCCGGACGTCGAGGCCTTCATCGAGACCAAGGTGAAGGAGGAGGAGAAGATCCGCGCCCTGCGCGACGCGGGCTTCGACATGGACCTCGGCGGCGACGACATCACGTCCGTCCAGTACCAGAACGCCAACAACTCGGTCCGCGTCAACGACGAATTCATGACCGCCGTCGAGAACGGCACCGAATTCGGCCTGCGCGCCCGGATGACCGGCGAGGTCATCGAGACCGTCGACGCCAAGAAGCTGTTCCGCAAGATGGCCGAGGCCGCCTGGGCCTGCGCCGACCCCGGAATCCAGTACGACACCACCATCAACCACTGGCACACCTGCCCCGAATCCGGCCGCATCAACGCGTCCAACCCGTGCTCGGAGTACATGCACCTGGACAACTCCAGCTGCAACCTCGCCTCGCTGAACCTGATGAAGTTCCTGCGCGACGACGACACCTTCGACACCGCCGCCTTCGCCAAGGTCGTCGAGCTGGTCATCACCGCGATGGACATCTCCATCTGCTTCGCCGACTTCCCGACCGAGAAGATCGGCGAGACCACCCGCGCCTACCGCCAGCTCGGCATCGGCTACGCCAACCTCGGCGCCCTGCTGATGGCCACCGGCCACGCCTACGACAGCGAGGGCGGCCGCGCCCTGGCCGGTGCCATCACCTCGCTGATGACCGGCACCGCCTACCGCCGCGGCGCCGAACTCGCCGGTGTCGTCGGCCCGTACGACGGCTACGCCCGCAACTCCGCCGCCCACCGGCGGGTCATGAAGCAGCACGCCGACGCCTCCCTGGACGCCGTCTCCTTCGAGGACATGGACGCCCCGGTCTGGCTCGAGGCCAACAAGACCTGGCAGGACGTGCTGCGCCTCGGTGAGCAGAACGGCTTCCGCAACGCCCAGGCCTCCGTCCTCGCCCCGACCGGCACCATCGGCCTGATGATGGACTGCGACACCACCGGCGTCGAGCCCGACCTCGCCCTGGTCAAGTTCAAGAAGCTCGTCGGCGGCGGCTCCATGCAGATCGTCAACGGCACCGTGCCGCGCGCCCTCAAGCGCCTCGGCTACCAGGACGAGCAGACCGAGGCGATCGTCGCCCACATCGCCGAGCACGGCAACGTGGTGGACGCGCCCGGGCTGAAGACCGAGCACTACGAGGTGTTCGACTGCGCCATGGGCGAGCGCGTCATCTCGGCCATGGGCCACGTGCGGATGATGGCCGCGATCCAGCCGTGGATCTCGGGCGCCATCTCCAAGACCGTGAACATGCCGGAGAGCGCCACCGTGGAGGAGATCGAGGAGATCTACTTCGAGGCCTGGAAGCTCGGCGTGAAGGCACTGGCCATCTACCGCGACAACTGCAAGGTCGGCCAGCCGCTCTCGGCCAAGAAGAAGTCCGGCGACGAGGCCAAGGCCGAGGAGGCCCCGGCCGCCGTGGTCGAGAAGGTCGTCGAGTACCGCCCCGTCCGCAAGCGCCTGCCCAAGGGGCGCCCGGGCATCACCACCTCCTTCACGGTCGGTGGCGCCGAGGGCTACATGACTGCCAACTCCTACCCGGACGACGGCCTCGGCGAGGTCTTCCTGAAGATGTCCAAGCAGGGCTCGACCCTCGCGGGCATGATGGACGCCTTCTCCATCGCCGTCTCCGTCGGCCTCCAGTACGGCGTGCCGCTGGAGACCTACGTCTCGAAGTTCACCAACATGCGCTTCGAGCCGGCCGGTCTGACCGACGACCCGGACGTGCGGATGGCCCAGTCGATCGTCGACTACATCTTCCGCCGCCTGGCGCTGGACTTCCTGCCGTTCGAGACGCGCTCGGCGCTCGGCATCCACTCCGTCGAGGAGCGCACCCGCCACCTGGAGACGGGCTCCTACGAGCCGCTGGAGGCCGAGGAGATCGACACCGAGTCGCTCGCCCAGTCCGCTCCGGTGGCCGCCGCCAAGCCGGCCCCCGCCCCGGCCCCGGCCGTCGAGGCGTCCAAGGCGGCTCCGAAGCAGGCCCACAACTCCACGGAGCTGATGGAGATCCAGCTCGGCCTCAACGCCGACGCGCCGCTCTGCTTCTCCTGCGGCACCAAGATGCGCCGCGCCGGCAGCTGCTACCTCTGCGAGGGCTGCGGCTCCACCAGCGGCTGCAGCTGACGACCCCGGTGTTCACCTGCTGAGGTGAATCCCTGAAGCGGGGCGAGGACTTCACGGTCCTCGCCCCGCTTCTGCGCGTTTCCGGGAGGGGCCGATGTCACGAATGCGGGCGGTGTCCGGTCCGTAGCCGGTGTCGGCGGTTCGGGATTCGGGAGAGGCGTGGTGCGGTGATGGGGACGGTGCTGGTGACCGGGGCGACGGGGACGCTGGGGCGGGAGGTGGTGCGGCTGTTGGTGGCGCGCGGGGTGGCGGTGCGGGCCTTGAGCCGGCGGGCGCGGGCGGCGGGTGACGGGGTCGAGTGGGTGGTCGGGGACCTGGTGACCGGGGCGGGGGTCGCGGCGGCGGTCGCCGGGGTGGAGACCGTGGTGGACTGCGCGACCACGCAGGGGAGGAAGGACGTGGCGGCGGTCGGGCGGCTGGTGGCGGAGGCCCGGCAGGCCGGGGTGCGGCACCTGGTGTACGTGTCGATCGTGGGGATCGACCGGGTGCCGATCGCGTACTACCGGGCGAAGCTCGGCTGTGAGCGGGTGGTGCGGGAGTCGGGGCTGGGGTGGACGGTGCTGCGGGCGACGCAGTTCCACGACCTGGTGCTGAAGGCCTTCGACCTGAGCGCGAGGCTGCCGGTGTTCCCGGTGGTGAACGGTGCCCGGATCCAGCCGGTGGAGGTCCGGGAGGTGGCGGCGGCGGTCGTGGAACTGGTGGGGCGGGAGCCGGCCGGGTTCGCTCCGGAGGTGGGCGGGCCGCGGGTGCGGTCGTACCGGGAGCTGGCCGAGGCGTACCTGCGGGCGGCGGGCCGGCGGCGCGTGCTGCTGCCGCTGGGGATCCCGGGGGCGGCCGGCCGGGCCCTGCGGGCGGGCGGGCTGACGACGCCGGAGCGGGCGGTGGGGCGGGGGACGTTCGAGGAGGCGCTGGCGCGGCGGTTCGAGTAGTCCGAAGTTGCCGATCAGGGTTGACGCTTGGGCCTGGGCGATGGTCGGACGGTTCGCCGACGCGACGTGGGGGCGGTGGAGCCCGGACTGGCCCGGGCCGCGGCGTCCGGTGGGGTGGAAGGTGTCGCGGTGCGGTGTAGTCGGCGTGAATGAAGGAGATTGGCCGTCAACTAGCGGGTTGAGGCCAATGTCTGAATCGATATGATCGGCCGAAAGCGTGAACCGATCAGCCGCCCGGAGACGTTTCGCGACGCCACCGGGCGGTCTTGGTATGCGCCCGACCAGCTGTCGGCGGCCGCAGCCGTCGCCGGCCGCCCGCGCCGCCGCCCGCCGACGTTGCCGAGGACCGTACCGATGAGAGAAGCCACCAGCCCCGACGGTCGGCCGCGCCGCCGCCCCGCGCCGCGCACCGTCGCCCTGACCGGGGCCGCCGTCCTGCTGGCGCTGGTCGCCGCGCCGGTCGGCATCGGCCGGGCCCTGGGTGCGCACCAGCCGCTCACCGCCCTCGCGGTGGGGGCCGTGGCGGTGCTCTGGCTGATCGCGGTCGGCCAGGCCGCGACCGGCGCCGAGCGCGCCCGGCGGCTGACCGAGGACCTGGCCGCCCAGCACGAGGAGACCCGGGCCGCGCTGGTCGCCGCCGGCACCGCCCGGCAGGCCGAGACGGCCGCCCTGGACCGGGCCGCCGCCGCGCTCACCGAACGGGACGCCGCCCGCGCCGAACAGGCCCGGGTCGAGGCCGACGTCACCGCCGCGCACGCCGAGCTGGCCCGGCTGGCGGCCGAGCTGGCCGCCGAGCGGGCCGAGACCGCGGCGGAGCGCGAGCGGGCTGCCGTCGAGCGGGCCGAGCTGGAGCGGATCCCCGAGGGCGTGCTGCCCGAGGTGGTGAAGAAGCTGCGCGGGGGCGCGTCCGTGGACAGTGCGCTGTCCGCGCACCGCAAGCACCCCCAGTACGCCCTGCTGCGCGCCGTCGGCGAGGAGGTCGGCCGCGGTGAGCGGCTGCGGGCCGCCGCGCTGGCGGTCTGCGCGACCGCCGCCGGCCGGGTCCAGGCGCTGGCCACGAGCATGCACGCGGAACTGCGCGAGATGCAGCACCGGCACGACGAGGAGGTCCTCGGCGATCTGCTGCGGCTGGACCACTCGACCGCCCAGGCGGGCCGGATGGCGGACGGCATCGCGGTGCTCACCGGGGCCCGTTCCGGCCGCCGGTGGGCCAAGCCGATCGCGGTGGAGTCGGTGCTGCGCGGTGCGCTCGGCCGGATCGGCGCCTACCAGCGGGTGCGGCTGCACAACGCCAGCACCGCGGCGGTGGCCGGCTTCGCCGCCGAGGGCGTGATGCACGCGCTGGCCGAACTGCTGGACAACGCCACCAACTTCTCCGCCCCGCCGGCCGAGGTGCACGTCTACGTCGAGGAGGTGCCGGCCGGCCTGGTGGTCACCGTCGAGGACAGCGGCCTGGGCCTGGGCGACAGTTGGCTGCGCCGGGCCGAACGCGCGGTGTCCGCCGAGCCGCTGGACCTCGCCACGCTGTCCGCCGGCACCCGGCTGGGCCTCGCGGTGGTCGGCGTGCTGGCGCGCAAGCACGGGCTGCAGATCTCCTTCCGGCCGTCCGCGCGCGGTGGCACCGGCGTGGTGATGCTGATCCCGCAGCAACTGGTCACCCACGCGACCCCGGCACCGGCGCCCGCCCAGGCACCCGCGCCCGCCGTGGAGTCCGTACGCCCGGCGCTCAGCCCCGCCCGCCCGGCGCCCGCTTCACTGCCGCCCGCGCCCAACACCTCCACGGCCACCGCGGCCGGGTCCGTCGCGCCGAGCGCCGTCCCCGCAGCCCGGGCGGTCCCGGCGCCCGCCGTCCCCACCCCGGGCCCGGCCGCAACCGCCCCGATGACCGACAGCGGCCTGCCGCAGCGCCGCCGTGGGCAGACGCTGGCCACCACCGCGGCGGCGACCCCCGCCGCGAAGCCCGTACGGACCGACGCGGCGCGTGCCGCCGCCCGGTTCGGCGCCTTCCGCCGGGCCGCCCAGCCGGTGCTGCCCGCCCCCGGGCCGGCGCCGGCCACGGCAGCCGACACCACGCCCGACGCTTCCCCTGTCACCGAGAAGGACTCCTGATGAGCAGCGCCACCGACCGCGACCTCGACTGGCTGTTGGAAAACCTGCTGGCGGCAACCCCCGGTACCCGGCACGCCCTGGTGCTCTCCGCCGACGGCCTGAAGCTCTGCCACACCGCCGGGCTGAGCGCCGACCAGGCCGACCAGCTGTCCGCGATCGCCTCCGGACTGCAGAGCCTGGCGCACGGCGCCTCGATCGAGTTCGGCGACGGCAGCGGTGGAGTGCGGCAGTCGATGACCGAGTTCCACGGCGGCATCCTGTGCATCGTGGCGGCCGGTGAGGGCGCCCACCTCGCGGTGGTCACGGACGACGACGCGGACGTGGGCGTGGTCGGCCACAACATGCACGGCCTGATCGAGCAGATCGGCATCCACCTCAGCGCGCCCGCCCGGGACGCGGAAGCGGACGCCGACGGGGCCGCGCGCGAGAGCGCCGGGATATGAACGCAGGGCCGGTGCTGCCGGGCCGGGACGACGACCCGGACCGCCTCTACACCATCACCGGGGGCCGCAGCCGCGCCCCGGAGAACGCCTTCGACCTGGTCACCCTGATCGTCGCGGAGCGGCAGCCGGCGCCGGGGATGCAGTCGGAGCACGCCCGGATCCTCGGGATGTGCGAGGCGCCGACCGCCGTCGTGGAGGTGGCGGCGGAGCTGTCGCTGCCGATCTCGGTGGTGAAGATCCTGCTCGGGGACCTGCTGGAGTCCGGGGCGGTCACCGCCCGCCACCCCAGGTTCGCGCCGAACAAGGCCCGGCTGCCCGATCTCGACACGCTGAAGCAGGTGCTGCATGGCCTCCAACGGCTCTGACCTCCAGGACGTCCGGCCCGCAGCGCGCACCCCGCTGCGGGCGACCGCCGACAACGCGCTCAAGATCGTCGTGGTCGGCGGCTTCGGGGTGGGCAAGACCACCCTGGTCGGCTCGGTCAGCGAGATCCGCCCGCTGAACACCGAGGAGGTGATGACCCGGGCGGGGGAGGGCATCGATCCGGCCGGCAGCTGGGGCAAGCGCTCCACCACGGTCGCCTTCGACTTCGGCCGGATCACCCTGTCCGAGCGGCAGGTGCTCTACCTGTTCGGCGCGCCCGGCCAGGAGCGCTTCTGGTTCCTCTGGGACCGGCTGTTCAGCGGCGCCCTGGGCGCGGTGGTCCTGGTGGACACCCGGCGCCTGGAGGACTCCTGGTACGCGATCGACCGGCTGGAGCACCACGGCACCCCGTTCGTGGTGGCCCGCAACAACTTCGGCGAGCCCGGCCACACCCTGGAGCAGGTCCGGGAGGCCCTGGACCTGCCGCCGGAGGTGCCGCTGGTGGACTGCGACGCCCGCGACCGCGACTCCGGCAAGCGGGTGCTGATCACCCTGGTCCACCACCTGGCCGCCCTGGCCGGGGCCGACCCGGTCGAGCTGGCGGAACTGGCGGAGCCCGCCGCCCCGGCCCCCGCCCCCGTCGCTGCCGCCGCCGCCCCCGTTCCCGTCGTGGCCGCCGCGACCGTCGGGGCCGACTCCGCCGAGTCGACCGCCCCCGCCACGGCTGCCCTCACCGGAGCACCCGACGCGATCTACGAGGAGAGCACCCCGTGACCCAGCCCGCCGCCACCCCGCCCCCGGGCTGCCCGGCGCACGTCGGCGCCACGCCGCTGTACGGCCCGCGCTTCCAGACCGACCCGGCCCAGCTCTACCACGAGCTGCGCGCCGCGCACGGCCCGGTCGCCCCGGTCGAGCTGGCCGGTGGGGTGCCCGCCTGGCTGGTGATCGGCTACCGCGAGCTGCAGCAGGTCACCGGCCAGCCGCAGCTGTTCGGCCGGGACTCCAGCCGCTGGCACGCCTGGGAGACCCTGCCCGCCGACTGGCCGCTCAAGCCGATGATGGCCCCGGTGCCGTCGATGCTGTACACCGAGGGCGAGGAGCACGTCCGACGGTCCCGCGCGGTCACCGACGCGCTGGCCGGGATCGACCCGTACGAGCTGCGCAAGCACAGCGAGGACATCGCGGACCGGCTGATCGACGGATTCGCCGGGCGCGGTGAGGCCGATCTGGTCACCGAGTACGCCCACCTGATGCCGCTGCTGGTGCTCTGCCGGGTGTTCGGTCTGGACGAGGAGCAGGCGCCGGAGCTGGTCGACGCGGTGCTCACCATGCTGGACGGCGGGCAGGGCGCGCCGGCCGCCGCCCAGCGGCTGCTGGAGCTGATGCTCGACGTGGTCCGGACGAAGGCCGAGGTCCCGGGCGAGGACGTGGCCTCGCGGATGCTGGCCCACCCAGCCGGCCTGGAGCACGACGAGGTCATGCGCGACCTCCGGGTGCTGCTGATCTCCGGCCACCAGCCGAGCTCGTACTGGATCTCCAACGCGCTGCGACTGATGCTCACCGACGAGCGCTTCGCCGCCTCGCTGGCCGGCGGTCGGCGCAGCATCAGCCAGGCGCTCAACGAGGCGCTCTGGGAGGACACGCCGGTCCAGATCTTCGCCGGTCGCTGGGCCACCCAGGACACCTCGCTCGGCGGCCAGCGGATCGCCGCCGGAGACATGGTGCTGCTGGGCTTCGCCGGGGCGAACGGGGATCCGCTGGTGCGTCAGCCCGACGGCCGCCCGGCCGAGGGGAACCGGGCGCACATGAGCTACTCGTACGGCGAGCACGGCTGTCCGTTCCCGGCGCAGGAGGCGGCCGAGGTGATCGCCACCACGGCGATCGAGGTGCTGCTGGACCGGCTGCCTGACCTCCGGCTGGCGGTGGCCGAGCACGCGTTGGTGTGGCGGCCCTCGGCCTGGGTGCGCGGGCTGGTCGCGCTGCCGGTGTCGTTCACCCCCGGCCACTGAGGCGCGCGTCTTGCGGATCTTCGCCGGGCCAGCCAAGATCCACCGGGCGTGCACAAACGTTCGAAGTTCCGCCATGTCAAGGAGAGTTGCCGCCGATGACCGCTGCCCCGGCCCCGATCGCCCTCGACCCGCTGGCCCGCGACAACGCCGCCGAGGGCGCCCTGCTGCGGGCCGCCGGTCCCGCGGTGCCGGTGGTGCTGCCCGGCGGGGTGGCCGCCTGGGCGGTGAGCCACCACGCGGCCGCGCGTGACCTGCTCACCGACCCCCGGCTGGTGAAGGACGCCCGGCACTGGGCCGCCTACCAGCGCGGCGAGGTGCCGAAGACCTGGCCGCTGATCGGCCTGGCGGTGCCCGGCCCGAGCATGGTGACCACGGACGGCGCCGAACACCGCCGGCTGCGGGCGCTGGTCGCCCAGGCCTTCACCCCGCGCCGGGTCGAGCTGATGCGCCCGCGGGTGGAGGAGATCACCCACGCGCTGCTGGACACCCTGGCCGCCGGGGAGCCGGAGATCGATCTCAAGGCGGCCTTCGCCTTCCCGCTGCCGATGACGGTGATCTGCTCGCTGCTGGGCGTCCCGGAGTCGGACCACGGGCTGCTGCGCGACCTGTACGAGCGGTTCTTCGGCATCAAGCCCGACCCGGAGGGCATCCAGGCGACTGTCGCCGGATTGAACGCCTTCGTCAACGGCCTGGTGGTGCAGCGCCGTTCGGCACCGGGCGAGGACCTGGCGAGCGTCCTGCTGGCGGCGGACACCGAGGGCGGGGCGCTCACCGACGCGGAGGCGGCGGCCACCCTGCGGGTGATCATCGCGGCCGGCCACGAGACCACGGTCAACCTGATCGGCAACGCGGTGCGGGCCCTGCTGGCGCACCCGGACCAGTTGGAACTGGTGCGGGCGGGCGAGGTCTCCTGGGACGCGGTGGTCGAGGAGTCGCTCCGCTGGACGCCGCCGACCAGCAACTTCCTGTTCCGCTTCGCCGCCGAGCCCATCGAGGTCGGCGAGCTGGTGATCCCGGCGGGCGACCCGGTGCTGGTCTCGTACAACGCGATCGGGCGGGATCCGCTGCAGCACGGGGTGACCGCCGAGCTGTTCGACATCACCCGGGACCCGACCCGACACCTGTCCTTCGGGCACGGCCCGCACGTCTGCCCGGGTTCGCCGCTGGCCCGGCTGGAGGCGGGGATCGCGCTGCCGGCGCTGTTCGAGCGCTTCCCCGGGCTGTCGCTGGCGGTGCCGGACGGCGAGCTGCGGCCGAGCCCGTCGCTGGTGGTGAACAGCCTGCTGGAGCTGCCCGTCCGGCTCTGGTGACGTCCTTTCCGGCGGTGCGCCGGGTACGCGGCCCCGTCCGGCTTCCGGGTGGGGCCGCGGCTCGTGGCGGCCGAGGCAGGTGTTTCGGAGGCGGCGGTCGGGGCACCGGTACGGAAGGTCGACCGTGGACCTTGGCGGCGGCGGACGGCTGCGTTAACGTCGTCGAATCGGTTCGGCCGCCCGCTCGTCCAGCGATCTCCGCACGCCCATCTCCGGTACAGCGCAATGTCGTTCAGCCCACCCCAGGAAGCACGCCCTGGCGAGGAGGACCGCATTGACTCTCAACCCGACCGCGTCGTACACGGGTTACCGCCGCAGACTGGTGGCCGCGCCCGCCCTGCTGGCAGCGCTGGCTCTGACCGCGGCCTGCTCGAACAGCTCCAGCGGTTCGGGTGACGGCGGTGGAGCGGCCCAGACGCTGACCGGCGACTGCGCCAAGTACCAGCCGTACGCCGGACATTCGGGGACGACGGTGACGATGTTCGCCTCGATCCTGAGCCCGGAGTCGGACAACCTGGAGAAGTCCTGGGCCGAGTTCGGCAAGTGCACCGGGATCAAGATCAGCTACGAGGGCTCCAACGACTTCGAGTCCCAGCTGCCGGTCCGGGTGGCCGGCGGCAACGCCCCGGACTTCGCGATCATCCCGCAGCCGGGTCTGCTGGCTCAGATGGTCAAGAGCGGCAAGGTGGTCAAGCCACCCGCCCAGACCGTCGCCAACCAGGACAAGTGGAGCCCGGTCTGGAAGACCTACGGCTCCGTCGACGGCACCTTCTACGCGGCCCCGATGAGCGCCAACATGAAGTCGCTGGTCTGGTACTCGCCGAAGGCCTTCACCGCGGCCGGCTACCAGGTGCCCAAGACCTGGGCCGACCTCATGGCGCTCAGCGACCGGATCGCCAAGGCGGGCGGCCCCAAGCCCTGGTGCGGCGGCATCGCCTCCGGCACGGCGACCGGCTGGCCGGCCACCGACTGGCTGGAGGAGGCGGTGCTGGGCACGTACGGCGGCGAGGTCTACGACCAGTGGGTCGGCCACCAGGTGAAGTTCTCCGACGAGAAGATCACCACGGCGATGAGGACCGTCGCCGACTGGATGCTCAACCCGGCCTGGGTGAACGGCGGTTACGGCGACGTCAAGTCGATCGCCACCACCACCTTCCAGGACGCGGGCGCGCCGATCCTCACCGGCAAGTGCGCGATGCTCCAGCAGGCCTCCTTCTACGAGGCCCAGTGGCCCAAGGGCACCAAGGTCGCCCCGGACGGTGACGTCTTCGCCTTCCACCTGCCCGCCGTCAACCCGGCGATCGCCAACCCGGTCGAGGGCGGCGGCGAGTTCCTGGCCGCCTTCTCCAGCCGGCCCGAGGTGCAGGCGGTGCAGAACTACCTGTCCAGCTCGGACTGGGCGAGCAGCCGGGTGAAGACCGCGAGCGGCTGGGTCTCGGCCAACCAGGGCGTGGACAAGAGCCTGTACACCGACCCGATCGACAAGCTCTCGGCGGAGGCGCTGACCGACCCGAGCGCGACCTTCCGCTTCGACGCCTCCGACATGATGCCGGCGGCCGTCGGCTCCGGGCAGGAGTGGAAGTCGCTCACCGCCTGGTTCGCCGAGGGACAGTCGATCCAGAAGGTGGCCGGCGACATCGACGCCGCCTGGCCGAAGTAGTCCGCCGTACGGCGGACCACGGGACCACCCGCCGAGGGCGGTGCGGGGCCACCCACCCGCACCGCCCACCCCTTCCCCACCTCGCCTTTCCGCCTACCTTCCCCGTCTCCCCATTCCGTCTCGTCCTCCCGCTTCGCCTTCCTGACTCGCCTTCCCGTTGGATGAACCGAAGGGACGTGCAGCCATGCCCGTATCCGGCTCCCCGCCGGCCGTCGACTCCCTGGCCGTCGGCGCCTGGGGCGATGCGGCGGTCAAGTTCGGCAACAGCTTCGGCGCGATCGCGGGCTTCCTCGGCATCCTGCTGGTCGTCTTCCTGGTGGCCGGCCGGGCCCGCGGCCGCCTCGCCCGCCCGCTGGCCGTCCTGGTCTTCCTCGGCCCGGCCGTCCTGCTGCTGGCGGTCGGCCTGGTGGCGCCGCTGATCCGCACGATCTACCTCAGCCTGCACAGCGCGGACGGCAGCACCTTCGTCGGTGGTGAGAACTTCGGTTGGGCCTTCACCACCGACTCGGTGCGGAAGGTGCTGCTCAACACCCTGCTGTGGCTGGTGGTCGCGCCGCTGGCGGCGACCGGCCTCGGCCTGGTGCTGGCGCTGCTGGTGGACCGGATGCGCGGCCAGTCGGTGTACAAGTCGCTGATCTTCATGCCGATGGCGATCTCGCTGGTCGGCGCCTCGATCATCTTCAAGTTCGTCTACGAGGCGCGCGGGAAGGACCAGCCGCAGATCGGCCTGCTCAGCCAGCTCGCCCACGCGGTCGGCTGGTCCGACCCGCCGAACTGGCTGCTCAGCCAGCCGCTGAACACCTTCCTGCTGATGGCGGTGATGGTCTGGGTGCAGACCGGCTTCGCGATGGTGGTGCTGTCCGCGGCGATCAAGGCGATCCCGGACGAGGTGGTGGAGGCCGCCCGGTTGGACGGCGCGACCGGGGTGCGGCTGTTCTGGCACGTCACCGTGCCGATGATCCGCACCACGGTGATGGTCGTCCTGACCACCGTCATGATCATCACGTTGAAGGCCTTCGACATCGTCCGCACCATGACCGGCGGCAACTTCGGCACCCAGGTGCTGGCCAACGAGATGTACTCGCAGTCCTTCGTGCAGTTCAACGACGGGCGCGGCGGCGCCCTGGCGGTCCTGCTGTTCCTCGCGGTGCTGCCGCTGGTGGCCTACAACATCGTCCAACTGCGGAGGGAGCGTGAGGTGCGGTGAGCACTCCTGAGGGGAGCACTCCCGAGGTGAGCACTCCCGGGGTGGGGACTCCGGAGGCGAGCACTGCTGCGGCGAAAGCCGTCGGCCGCCGTTCCGGTGGGAGGAGCCCGGTCCGGAAGGCCTTCAGCAGCCCGCTGGCCTCGGTGTTCGTGATCGCGGTGACGGTGCTCTGGACGATCCCCACCCTCGGCCTGCTGGTGACCTCGCTGCGCCCCAAGCAGGACGTGACCGCCGACGGCTGGTGGAACGCCTTGCTCCACCCGGACTTCGGGCTCGGCAACTACCACGCGGTGCTGTTCGAGGGCGGCTCCGGCGGTTCCACCGGCCTGATGCCCTTCCTGGTGAACTCGCTGGCGATCAGCATCCCGGCCACCCTCTTCCCGCTGGTGCTGGCGGCCATGGCGGCGTACGCGCTGGCCTGGGTGCGGTTCCGGGGGAGCGACACGGTGTTCTTCACGGTGTTCGCGCTCCAGGTGGTGCCGCTCCAGATGGCGCTGATCCCGCTGCTGCGGCTGTTCTCCAGCGGCGCCCACCTGGGTTCGTTGACGCTGATCCCGGCGGTGGACCTGAAGGGGAGCTACGCACCGGTCTGGCTGGCGCACACCATGTTCGCGATGCCGCTGGCGGTGTTCCTGCTGCACAACTTCATCGCCCAGCTGCCGCGCGACCTGATGGAGGCGGCGGTGGTGGACGGCGCCTCGCACTTCAAGATCTTCCGGTCGATCGTGTTGCCGCTGTGCGCCCCGGCGTTGGCCTCGTTCGCGATCTTCCAGTTCCTGTGGGTCTGGAACGACCTGCTGGTCGCCCTCACCTTCGCCGGCGGTACGCCGGAGGTGGCGCCGATGACGGTCCGGCTGGCGCAGTTGTCCGGCTCGCTCGGCGGCCGGTGGGAGCTGCTCACGGCCGGGGCGTTCCTGTCGATCACCGTGCCGCTGATCGTCTTCTTCAGCCTGCAGCGGTACTTCGTCCGGGGGCTGCTGGCCGGGTCGGTCAAGGGGTAGCCCGTTTGTGACCCTGGCGGGGAGGGGGTGGTCCCGGCGGGGAGGGGTGGCAGCCAGGGGCGTCTGAACGTGTTCAGAACCAACTTTTGAACTTGTTCAGAATGGTCTACAGTCGGCAGCGGCAGAGGCGTCGAGCACGCCCGCCCGCGGACCGTCCGGAGGACGGCTTCCGCATGCCCGCCGACCACTGAGGGGGAGCCATGCCAGGCCCGTCCACGCCTGCCCCGACCGATCCGCCGCCCGCGTCCGACCCGCAGGCGTCGGCCGACCCGTACACGCCGTACGCGCCGTACACGCCGGGCGACCCGTACGCGCCCTACGCGTCGGCGGATCCGTACGCGCCGTATGCGTCGTCCGGCCAGGGGCCGTCGTCCGGCCACGGTCTGTCGTCCGGCCAAGGTCCCTCGTCCGGCCGGTACCGGCCCGGCGGCCCGTACGGCCCGTCCGCTGCGTCCGGGCCGACGACCGGGGACCGGCTGCGCGCCACCGACCCCGAGCGGCACGCGGCGGCCACCCCCCGGGTGCTGCTGTTCGCCCTGCTCACCGGCCTGCTGACGGCCTGGCTGCTGTACGACGGGGTGGGTGCCAACCTGCTGATCGGCGGTGCCGCCACCGCCGTCACCGCCGGACTCGTCGCTCGTGCCGCCGACCGCCGGATCCGGCCCTGGACGGTCGTCTGGAGCCTGCTGGCGCTCGCCCTGCTCGCCGTCCCGGCCCGGTGGGACGCGGGCTGGCCCGCCCTGCTGGCCGCCGGCTGCGCGCTGGGCCTGGCCTCGTTGGCCCTGCACGGCGGTCGACGCTGGTCGGGGGTGCTCTTTGCGCTGCCCGCCCTGATCTGGCAGCTGATTCCGGGCGTGGCCTGGCTCTGGGAGGGACTGGCGGGCCGGTCGCTGCCCGGCCGCGGCCGGATCGTCCCGGTGCTCAAGGCACTCGCAGTCGCCGCCGTCCTGCTGACCGTCTTCGGCCTGCTGTTCGCCGACGCCGACGCCGCCATGGCGGACCTGCTGGCCGGGCTCACCCCCAGCCTCGACATCCACCAACTGCCGCTGCGCGGGCTGCTGTGCGGACTCGGGACGCTCGCCGCGCTGGGCTTCGCGCACATCGCGGCCGGCCCGCGCCGCTGGGACCGCCTGGAGATCCGTCCCGGGCGGGAACGTCGGCGGCTGGAGTGGGCGCTGCCCCTGGTCGCGCTCAACCTGATGTTCGGCGCCTTCGCGGTGATCCAGGCGGCGGTGGTGCTCGGCGGCGCGGACGCCGTGCTGAGCAACACCGGGATGAGCCGCTCCGCGTACGCCCGTCAGGGCTTCTGGCAGCTGAGCGTGATCACCGTGCTGACCCTGGTCGTGGTGGCCGTCGCCCGGCGCTGGGCCCCGCGTACCACGCCGGCCGACCGCCGGGTGGCGCGGATCCTGCTCGGGCTGCTCTGCCTGCTGACGCTGGTCGTGGTCGCCTCGGCGCTCGGCCGGATGTGGTTCTACGTGGACGCCTCCGGCCTCACCCGGCTGCGGCTGTGGGTGCTGGTGGTCGAGATCTGGCTGGGCGTCGTCTTCCTGCTGCTGATCACCGCGGGGCTCACCCGCGGCGCCGGCTGGCTGCCGCGGGCCGTCGTCCTCAGCGGCATGCTCACCGTCGCGGTGTACGGACTGATGGGGCCGGACACGGTGGTCGCGGAGCAGAACGTGGCCCGGTACGAGCGGTCGCAGCAGATCGACCTGCGCAACGTCCGCGACCTCTCGGCGGACGCGGTGCCCGCCCTGGACCGGCTGCCGGAGCCGGAGCGGTCCTGCGCGCTGCAACTGATCCGGCGCGACCTGGACCACGACAACCGTCCCTGGTACGCGGCTGGCGGCTCGGTCGCCGGGGCCCGGCACGCCCTGCGGGATCGGCCGCTGGTGGAGGAGCCGCTGACGGGGCGGGGGCCCTGCGAGTGGGCCGGCCTGGTGCCGACGGGGAGCCGGTAGCGGAAGCGTCGTGCGGGGCCGGCCGCTGGTGGAGGAGCCGCTGACGGGGCGGGGGCCCTGCGAGTGGGCCGGCCTGGTGCCGACGGGGAGCCGGTAGCGGAAGCGTCGTGCGGGGCCGGGTGGCGCGTGGCCGGGGTGGTGCGAGGCCGGGGTGGCGCGGGGCCGGGGACGGGGAAGGGATCGGGCCGGCCGGGAGCGTGCTGCTCCCGGCCGGCCCGTGGCGGTTCCCGGTGCGGTGCGGGTCAGTGCATCGCGATGCCGGCGCTGTCGCCGCTCGGCAGGTCGCTGGCCTTCGCCTTGACCACGAACAGCGCGACCAGCAGGGCCACCCCGGCGAGCGCCGCACCCACGATGAAGCCGTGCGAGATCCCCTGGGCGAGCACCGAGTTGGCGGCGTCGGAACCCGGCGGGAAGTCGTGCTTCTCCTGGAAGTAGGCGAGCTGGTCCGGCGAGGCGGCCTTCATGAAACCGGGCACCTGCGCCTTGAACTCGGGCACGGCGTAGTGCGCGAAGACCGTGGTCAGGATCGACAGACCGAGCGAACCGCCGATCTGCTGCATCGAGTTGAGCAGGCCGGACGCGGCGCCGGTCTCCTCGCCGGGGACGCCCGCGACGGAGAGCAGCATCACCGGGACGAAGATCAGGCCCATGCCGAAGCCGAAGATCACCGTGGGGGCGAGCACGCCGTCCAGGTAGCCGCTGTCCTTGTGGATCTGGGTCAGCCAGGTGAGACCGATGGTGACCAGCAGCGCGCCGCCCGCCATGAACGGCTTCGGGCCGTACTTGGCCTGGAAGGCGGAGGCGATCTGAGCGGCGATGATGATCGACACGCTGATCGGCAGGAAGGACACGCCCGCCTTGAGCGGGCTGTACCCGAGCGGTCCCTGCACGAACAGGACCACGTAGAAGAAGATGCCGAACATGGCCGCGGCCAGGCAGAGCATCATCACCAGGCCGCCGGTGCGGTTGCGGTCGGCGAACAGGTGCAGCGGGGTGATCGGTTGGTCGGTGCGCCGCTCGATCACGACGAACGCGGCCAGCAGGATCACGCCGGCCGCGAAGGAACCGAGCGTCAGGCCGTCCGACCAGCCGTCCGAGGCGGCCCGGATGAAGCCGTAGACCAGGCCGACCAGGCCGAGGGTCGAGGTGAGCGCGCCGGGTATGTCGAACCGGCCCGCGTGCCGCTCGGACTCGGTGATGTAGCGCGGCGCGGCGATCGCGATCAGGACGGCGATCGGCACGTTGACGAAGAACACCCAGCGCCAGTCCAGGTACTCGGTGAGCAGGCCGCCGGCCAGCAGGCCGATCGCGGCGCCCGAACCGGCCACCGCCGAGAAGACGCCGAACGCCTTGTTGCGTTCCGGCCCCTCCTCGAAGTTGGTCGCGATCAGGGCGAAGGCGGTCGGTGAACAGATCGCGCCACCGATGCCCTGGAGCGCGCGGGCGGCCAGCAGCAGGCCGCTGTCCTGGGCGAAGCCGCCCAGTAGCGAGGCGAGGCCGAACAACAGGGTGCCGAAGATGAACACCCGGCGGCGGCCGAGGATGTCACCCGCGCGACCGCCGAGCAGCAGCAGCCCGCCGAAGGTCAGCGTGTAGGCGTTGATGACCCAGGACAGGTCGGTGGTGGAGAAGTTCAGCGCGTCCTTGATGCCCGGAAGTGCGATGTTCACGATGGTCGCGTCGAGCACCACCATGAGCTGAGTGGCCGCGATGACGGCCAGGGTGATGCCCTTCCCCCGGCTCTGGCCCCCCTTCGGTGGCGAGTTCTTGCTGAGAGTGTCGGAGATAGCCACGAATGTGCCCCCTGCTGGCTACGTGCTTGGGTGCTTGGGTCTTGGAGCCTCGGGCGTCCGGGATGCGGCGGATCCGCGGCCCGAACTGGCTGCTGCGCGATGGCGCGGGCTTAGAAGGAACGGTGCCGTTCACTAAGCTGGACGATATCCTGGGGTCGATAGTGAACGCAAGCGTTCCTTAAGGAGGGTGGCAATGGATCGGTTGATGCGGCGCTTTTCGGCGGACCGGACGCCCGGTCGGACGGCCGCCCGAGCGGCGGGCGTGAGTCCGCCGCCCCCGGCGCCGACGGAACCAGGGGCGTCCGGGGTGTCCGGGGGCACTGCCGGGATGTCCGGGGGTGCTGCCGGGCCGGGGACGCCTGGGAGGACCCCCGGGGTGGCGGGGCCCGAGGTGCTCCCGGTGGCGCCGTCGAAGGCCGGAGCCGAGCCCTGCTGTCCGGTGCGGGCGGCCCAGGAGGCGCTGACGCGTCCGGTGCGCCGTCGGGGGAAGGAGTTGGAGAACGCGATCTTCGAGGCCGCGCTCGACCAGCTCACCTCCGGCGGTTACGCGCGACTGACGATGGAGGGCGTCGCCGCTGCGGCGCGGACCGGGAAGGCCGCGCTCTACCGGCGCTGGGCGTCCAAGGTCGAACTCGTCATCGACGCCCTGGACTCCACTCTCCCACGCCCCTACGACATCCCCGATCTCGGGTCCGCCCGGGCCGAGTTGCTGCAGCTCATCGAGCTCTTCGCGGACGCGATCTGCTCCCGCGCGGGCGCCGCCCTGCATGCGCTGATGGCCGAACTCTCCCAACAGCAGGCCGAGGTGTTCAAGGACTTCATCGTGCAGCGGGTGATCGGACCGACCAAGGACACCGTCCTGGACATCCTCCGCCGCGGCGTCGAGCGCGGCGACGTCCGCCCGGACGCGGTCGCTCCGCTGGTCGCCGACGTCGTCCCGGCGATGCTGATGTTCCAGGTGAAGGTCTTCGACCGCGGGCTCGCCCCCGACTTCGCGGTCCGGCTGGTGGACGACGTGTTGGTGCCGATGATCCGGCGGCCGTAGCCGGGTGCGGGGTGAGTGCGGTGGGCGCGGGTCTGTGCGATGCGGGTGCGGGGTGGCGGCCAGGGGGCAGCTCCGGGGCGGCTCCGGGGCGACTCCGGGGTGGTTCGCGCCGGTCGGGATCGGGGTGTTGTCGGGGCGTTGTCGGGGCGCCCGTGAGCGGGCTTAGGCTGGAGGCTGCCCCCAGCGGAGTGGGCCGCCTCACCCGACCGGGCTGTTCCGCCCGACGGGGCTGTTTTGCCGAACGGAGTCCGTCATGCCCATCGTCCCGCCGACGCACTCCGTCGAACGCTCGCTCCGCCGGGCCGGCGCCAAGGTCGTGGTCGGGCTGGACGAGGTGGGCCGAGGCGCCTGGGCCGGGCCGGTCACCGTCGGCGCCGCCGTCACCGGCCTGCGCAAGCCGCCGGAGGGGCTCACCGACTCCAAGCTGCTCACCGTGCTGCGCCGGGAGGCACTCGCGCCGGTGCTCGCCGACTGGGTCACCGCGTACGCGCTCGGTCACGCCTCGTCGCAGGAGTGCGACGAGCTCGGTATGACGGCAGCCCTGCGCCTGGCCGCCGTCCGCGCGCTGGAGGCACTGCCGGTCGAGCCGGACGCGGTGATCCTGGACGGCAAGCACGACTACCTCGGCGGCCCCTGGCGGGTGCGCACGGTGATCAAGGGCGACCAGTCCTGCATCTGCGTCTCCGCCGCCTCGGTGCTCGCCAAGGTCCACCGCGACGGGCTGATGGCCCAACTCGGCGAGGCGTGCCCGGAATACGGCTTCGCGGACAATGCCGGCTATCCGTCCCCGGTGCACCGCGCCGCGCTTGAGGAGTTCGGCCCCACCGAGCACCACCGGCTCTCCTGGGCGTACTTGGACGCACTGCCCGAGTGGCGTCATCTGAAGCGCGGGCGGGACGTCGCCGGCACTGGGCAGGGGTCTGCCGACGAACAGTTGACGCTCGGTTTCTGACGGTCCGTCTGGAATTGCCCCGGGTGGGAGTCGCGGGTGCCCGGTGCCCAATGGGTGGGGTGCCCGTGCGCGTTCGACCGGCATTTGATAGATATCCGGGTATGCCTGTCTTCCCCGAGGAGCCGGAGATTCACGAGAGCCTCCCGGGCCCCGGCGTTCCCTTCCCCCGCGAGTCGGACGCACAAGCCCTCCACGCGCCTGCCAACGGCGGCGCACCCGCCACCGCACCCACCACCGTCGCCGCCGCACCGCTCCCGGTGCCCGGCCCGCGTCCGGCGCCGCCGCGACCGGCACCGCCGCGTGCCGACCGCCAGGGCCCGCCGCGCCTGATCCCCAAGCCCGGTCCGGCACCGCGCCGCCCGGCACCCGCCGCACCGCAGATCGAGGTCCAGCGCATCGCCGCCACCCCGGCCGAGGCACTGGACCGCGCCGGCGACGCGGTCGACCGGCTCCTGGACTCGGGCCGCAACCCGGGCGACATCCTGGTGCTGACCGTCGGCGGGCCGCACCCCTGGCAGCAGCACGAGCTCTCCTTCGGCGAGGATCGCTACTGGGCGCAACTCGCCGACGGCGGCGACGTGTTCTACGCCGACGCCGCGCTGACCAGGCCGGTCCGCCGTGAGGTGGTCGTCCTGGTGGTCAACGGCGGATCGCCCGCCCGGGCTGCTGAGGCGTACGCCGAGGCGCTCGGCCACGCGAACGCCCTGCTGGTGGTCTGCGGAGAGGCCGGCCCGGCTGCCTCGGGGGCGGCCGGCGCCGCACCGGGACGCCCGGTCAGGGCCTGACAGCCGTCCTCACTCCGGGTCCGGTGCCGGAACGGTGCCGGGCCCGGAGTCCGTCCGCAGTCCAACAGCGGTCCGTCCGCGGTCCGTTGCCCGTCGGCGGCTGCCGACCGACGCGTTCGGCCCCTGCTCCGGTCGGAACGCCCGTGCCCGTGACGGCCGTTCGGGGCCGCTCAGCGTGTGCCGGTGCGGCGGCTTGGTTCGATGGCCGTGACCCGAGCGGGGATCCACGGCGGCTCGGACTGCGGGGTGCGCTGGGGAGCGTCGACCCGCTTGGTCTGCTCGGCCGCCTGCTGCCGGGCGCGTCGGCGGCGCGGGGCGTCGAGCACCGGCCGCGGTGGCAGTTCCGTCACGGTGTGCACCGGCCCGTCCGCCCATGAACCCGCGTGCGGATTGCGTCCGCCCCTTCCGTCCCCGAGGATCTGCCAGCCCGTCGGCGTGAGCCCGATGTACGAGCCGCAGCGCAGTCCGTGGAGCCCGGCTGCGTCCCGCAGCGCCCACATCCAGGCGCCGTCCTGCTCCGTCCAGCCGGGCGCGCCGTCACGGCAGCGCAGCAGCACGGCCGTCCGGTTCGGCTCGGGCAGTCGCAGGTCGTGCGGGGTGATCCGGCGCAGGTGCGCCAGCAGGGCGTTCCGGTGCTGCCAGCCGTCGGTGTCGTGGGGCCAGGGCGTGAACGAGGCCGAGGCGGTGACGTGGTGGAGCGCGTCCAGGACTGCCACCACGACCGTGCCCGGCTGGGGCAGGTGGCGCTGGTGCAGTTCCTGGACGAACTCGCGCGGATCGCGCAGCAACGGGATCCCCGAGGCGGTCCAGGTCTCCAGGTCCAGCAGCCGTCTGGGCGCCGAACTCCCGGAGAGGGGATGCTGACCTCGGCCGATACCGTTGATCACGATCCTCCTTCCTGGCCCGCGGGCAGGCGGGTGCCTGGGTACGCCGAAGGGCAGGTCCAGTGGACCGGATTTCGGGTACTACCCAATTCTCGGGGCAACGGGGCCGGAGCGGCAACGATGAAATGATGAACGCCACCCGATAGCCCATGTTCTGCCGGATATGTTCCACTGCGGCCCGAGTGGGGTTCAACTGCCGTTCGACCTTGATCCACACTGGGTGAAGGGCATGGTGGGCCGTCATCGACATGGTGAGCACTCCTTTCTCGGGTCGGATCTGCGACGTGATCGAAATCGCCCTGTCGACTCCTTTCTGTTAGGCCATTCGAGTGAAGGTGGTCCCGGGTGCGGCGGCCGTCCGCCGCAGACTCACCCCTGCACGGCCAGGACCAGCGGCAGCACCGCGCCGGCTCCCGCCCGGCGCAGCAGCCGGGCCGCCACGGTGACCGTCCACCCCGAGTCCACGAGGTCGTCCACCAGCAGAACAGGCCCGCCCGCCGCCGCCACCGCCTGTTCAAGCTCCGGCGGCAGGACCAGCGCCCCGGCCAGCGAGTGCAGTCGCTGGGCGCTGTTGCTGCGGGCCCCGTGCGGGGGCTGCCCGCCCGCGTACTCGATCCGGCCGAGCAGCGGCAGCCGCCCGATCTCGGCGATCCGCGCACCGAGGCTGCCGACCAACTGGGGGCGGGACGAGGACGCCATGGTCACCACGCCGACCGGCCGCTCCAACCGGGTGCCCTCCGCCGTCGCGGGCCCGGCCCAGCCGCCCGGGCCGCGTGCCCAGTCGGCCAGCACCGCCACCAGCGCGTCCACCGCCTCGCCGGGCACCGGAACGTCCGGCGCCTGCTCGGCGAGCAGAGTGCGCAGCCGGTTGCCCCAGCCGATGTCGGACAGCCGGCCGAGCGCCCGGCCGGTCTCCGCCTGCTCGCCGACCGGGATCCGGCCCTTCAACGGCACCCCGAGCGCGTCCATCCCGGTCGGCCAGAGCCGGCGCGGCTCGAAGCTCACGCCCGGGCGGCCGAGCGCGGCCCGGGCCGCGGCCAGCGTCTCGGCGGAGACCTCCGGGGTGTGCAGCGGGCCCGCGCAGTTGTCGCAGCGCCCGCACGGCACGGCCTGTTCGTCGTCCAGCTGGCGGCGCAGGAACTCCATCCGGCAGCCGGTGGCCGCCGCATAGTCGCGCATCGCCCGCTGTTCCGCCTCCCGGGAGGCGGCGACCTTGGCGTAGCGGGCGGTGTCGTACGCCCAGCTCTGCCCGGTGGCCGTCCAGCCGCCCTTGACCCGGCGGACGGCGCCGTCCACGTCCAGCACCTTTAGCATGGTCTCCAGCCGGGCCCGGCGCAGGTCCACCCGGGGTTCCAGTGCGGCGGTGGAGAGCGGGCGGCCGGCCTCGGCGAGCGCGTCGATGGTGCGCCGCACCTGTTCCTCCGGCGGGAAGGCGAGCGAGGCGAAGTAGCGCCAGATCGCCTCGTCCTCGCGCCCGGGCAGCAGGAGCACCTCGGCCCGGTCCACGCCGCGGCCGGCCCGGCCGACCTGCTGGTAGTAGGCGATCGGCGAACTGGGCGAGCCCAGGTGGACGACGAAGCCGAGGTCGGGCTTGTCGAAGCCCATGCCGAGTGCGGAGGTGGCGACCAGCGCCTTGACCCGGTTGGCCAGCAGATCGGCCTCGGCGGTGCGGCGCTCGGCGTCCTCGGTGCGGCCGGAGTAGGAGGCCACCGGGAAGCCGCGTTCGCGCAGGAAGGCCGTCACCTCCTCGGCGGCGGCCACCGTCAGGGTGTAGACGATGCCCGAGCCGGGCAGCCGGTCGAGGTGGTCGGCCAGCCAGGCGAGCCGGTGCGCCGGGTCGGGCAGGGCGAGCACGCCCAGGGTGAGGCTCTCCCGGTCGAGGGGACCGCGCAGCACCAGGGCGTGCTCGTCGGTGGTTCCGGTGCCGAGCTGCTCGGCGACGTCCGCGGTGACCCGGGCGTTGGCGGTGGCGGTGGTGGCCAGTACCGGGACGCGCGGCGGCAGGTCGGCGAGCATGGTGCGCAGTCGGCGGTAGTCGGGGCGGAAGTCGTGGCCCCAGTCGGAGATGCAGTGGGCCTCGTCGACCACCAGCAGGCCGGTGGAGGCGGCCAGCTTGGGCAGCACCTGGTCGCGGAAGTCCGGGTTGTTCAGTCGCTCGGGGCTGACCAGCAGGACGTCGACCTTCCCGGCGGCGACCTCGGCCTGGACCTCGTCCCACTCCTCGGTGTTGGCCGAGTTGATGGTCCGGGCGTGGATGCCGGCCCGGGCCGCCGACTCGACCTGGTTGCGCATCAGGGCGAGCAGGGGGGAGACGATCACGGTCGGCCCGGCGCCGCGGGCGCGGAGCAGTGCGGTGGCGATGAAGTAGACCGCGGACTTACCCCAGCCGGTGCGCTGGACGACCAGGGCGCGGCGGTGGTCGACCACGAGGGCCTCGATGGCCGTCCACTGGTCCTCGCGCAGGCTGGCGGCGGGGCCGGCGAGCTCGCGCAGGACGGCCTCGGCCCGCGCCCGGACCTCGGCGCGGTCGGCGGTGGCGGTGGTGTGGATGTCGGGCTGCTTCATGGCGTCGATGTAACCCCATGGCGCCGACAAGGGGCGAATGCGGTCCGGCCGGCGAAGCGGAAGACGGAGTGTATTTCATCCGTCGATCCGCTGAACGGTCGCCAAAATCCACTCTCTGGGGCGAGTGTCGCGTGCGCCGAATGAGCGAACGGAAATTCGGAGGCCGAGTTATCCACAGGAAAAAGGAAAGTTCCGGAGTCGTCATCGGATAGCGCGCACTGTTGCGCCATGAACGCGATGAACAACGAACACGTCATCCTGTCCCTGGGCCCGGCTTCCGAGCAGCGGCCCGTCGTTATGCAAGGTCCGGCCGACATGGCCGAACTGTTGCCCTACCTCCTGGGGTTCTACCCCGACGACAGCATCGTCGCGGTCGGCCTCCAGGGCCCCGACCTGCACCAGGGCGGGGTCATCCGGGCGGACATCCCGGTCTCGTCCGCGGAGTGGTCGGCCGCGGCGGAGGAGACGGCCGCCCTGCTGGTCGCCCTCTCCGAGCGGCACGGCAGTCGGCCGCTCGAAGTGCTCCTCTACCTCTGCCAGGACCCGGACACGGCGCACGCCCCGCCGACGGTCGAGGGCTTGCGGCCGCTCGCCGACCACCTGCGTGCGGCCTTCGGGCGCAGGGGAGTGGCGATCAAGGAGTCGCTGTGCGTCTCGGAAGGCCGCTGGTGGTCCTTCCTCTGCCGCAGGGAGGGCTGCTGCGATCCGGCGGGCAACCCGGTGCGCCGAGGGCCCGACCCGGGGCCGGCGGCCGCCGCCGCGACGGTGGCCGGCCTGGTGCCGCGCGGCAGCCGGAGGGCGATCGTCGGTGGCCTGGCCCCGGTCGGCCCGCCGGAGGACTCCGCGCAGCGGGAGGCACTGGCCCGCGCCGAGCCCCTCGCGGGGGCGGTCTCCCGGGAGCAGGGCCTCGATCTGCTGGAGCAGGTCTTCGCCGAGTTCGCGGCCGGTGCCCGGGAACTCGACGAGGAGCGAACGGCCCGGCTGCTGTTCGCCCTCCGGGACCGCCTCACCCGGGACCGCGGCGTCGAGTACGTCCGTCCCGCCGAGCTCGCGCCCGCCGAGCGGCTCTGGCGCTTCCTCGCCCGGCGCGCCGTACCGCCGTACGAGGGCTGTGCGGTGGCCCCGCTGACCTTGCTGGCCTGGGCATCCTGGGTCGCGGGCGACACGGCCACCGCCCGGGTGGTGCTCGGTCACGTCCTTCGGCTCTCCCCGGGCTACCTGCTGGCCGAGTTGCTGTACGAATCGATGAACGACGGCATGACACCCGGGCCGCTGCTGACCGCGGTCGAGGCCCAGCGGCGGCGACGCGAGGAGCGCACGGCCACCTCGCAGCCCGGGGCCGGGCCCACGCCCGCGACCGACGGCGAGCCGGGGCCGGCGCCTGGGCCCGAGCAGGCCCCGGGCGGCTCACCCGGGGAGCAGCCCCGACCGGCAGGTGGGGCACGCCGACGGCGGCGGGGCGGCCGCCGGAAGGCCGCGGTTCCGGGAGCGTCCCCGGCCGACCGCGGCGCCGACGGGCCCGGTGACCCCGGCGAGCCGAAGCCGGACGCCGGCGACCCCGGACCGGTCGCCCTGCGCCCGGCCACCGGGCACGGTCCGGTCGCCGGAGCACGGTCCGCTCGGGGTGTGCGCCTCGGCCGGGCGGGGTCCTGCGCCCCGGCCGTCCTCCGGTCCGGCACCGGCCTCCACCGGTGCCGGGGCAGTCGGCAGGCGGCGAGGGGGTCCCACCGTGCGCACTGAGCCACTCGCCGACCCACCGGCAGGGAGGTCGCTATGCCTCGCCGTGCGCCATCTTGATCAGCCGGTCCAGCACTTTGCCTTCGCTGACCCGCAGGCCGTCGTGCTCCCACTCGTTGGTGATCCAGACCCGCAGGCCGCGCACCGCGCGGGCGGTCTCCAGCGAGTCGGCAGTGTCCACGTACATGTCGTCGTGGTACACCGCCGCCACGACGGGCACGGCGTTGGTGGCCAGGCGCGCCGGGTCGTAGAGGTCGGGCCAGTCGGTGCGGGCGGCGAGCAGGTCCGCGGTCTCCTTCAGCGGGCGCAGCGCCGGGTCGGTGTCGAACATCCAGGGGTAGATCATCTCCCCGGTGAACAGCACCGGTGCGTCGGACGCCAGTGCCGCCCGTGCGTCGAACTGCGGGAACTCCTTGCGGACCCGCTCGGCCGACCAGCCGGTGCCACCCTGGTCCACCGAGCGCTGGCCGTAGATCGACTCGTGCAGCACGGCGTACAGAGGGCCCTCGGCGAAGGACAGCTTGGCCTGGACACCGGCCAGGAACGTGTCCGAGAGCTCGGCCCCGGCCGGGCCCTCCACCCAGGCCTCCTCCAGCAGGTAGTGCAGGGCCCCGGAGCCGCTGCCGCCGCCGAGCATCATCCCGAGCACCTGGAAGGCCTCGACGGTGAGCTGTCCGCCGTCGGGCAGCGTGGCGGGGGAGTCGGCGAGGTGGGCGGCGATCCGCCGCACGGCCTCGACGTCCTGGGGGAAGCGGGTGTAGTGGTCCTCGTTCTTGCGGACGACACGCGGGTAGGCGGCGCGGTAGACGTCGTCGGCGGAACTGCCGAGGCCGGAGAGACCGCCGGTGATGAAGGCCTCGGCCAGGCCCTCGGGGGCGATGGAGAGGTAGGTGAGGGTGCAGAAGCCGCCGAAGCTCTGGCCGAGCACGCTCCAGCGCCGGTCGGCGCCGAGCAGCCGTTGGCGGATCAGCTCGGCGTCCCGGACGATCGAGTCCGCGCGGAAGTTGGCCAGGTAGTCCGCCTGCGCCTGCGGGCCGCCGCGTCGGGCGAGGGTCTGCCGGGTCGCGGGCGTGGACCGTCCGGTGCCGCGCTGGTCCAGCAGCAGCACCCGGTAGTCGTCCAGGGCACGATCCAGCCAGGCGTCCCGGCCCAGCGGGCGGGCGGCCTTGCCGCCGGGCCCGCCCTGAAGGAAGAGCAGCCAGGGCAGGTCGTCCCGCTGACGGCCCGAAGCCACCACCTCGCGGGCGTACACCTCGATCTGCTCGCCCTCCGGCGCGGAGTGGTCGAGTGGGACCTGGAAGACGTGGTCGGTCGTGACAATCCCGGGCAGCCGGCTGATGGTGGACATGCAACTCCTCGGTCTCTGCTGGTCACAGCGGGTGCGTCGCGGTTCACGGGGTCACCGGGTACGGGCGCCGCGACCCCCGCACCGTATCCTGGCGGCGGTCGAGCACCGGTTCGATTGCCCCAGTCCGCCGGGCCGGGCAGCCGATCGCGACCTCGACCGGGCATCGGCTTCAGCGGTGCCGGAGTCGGGCTCAGGCCCCGGACGTGCCAGGGCCCTGGCGAAGCCTTCCGTGACGGCCTGGCGGAGGCGGCCCGACCGCCTGACGACCCGAGCGCGACCAGGGGCGGGGACGGCGGGCGTGACCTGGCGGCGGTTCGCGGCGTTCACTCCGGGGGCCCTGCGCCCGAACGGTGCCCGGCCGCAGCCCGGTTCCAGGCGGCCGTCAGGCGGCGCGGACCGGCCGGGCACGACAGGCCGGGCACGACCGCCGGTCCGTCGGGCGCGGGCCGCGAAGGCAGGGCGCCACGGGCGGGGCGAACCGGCAGGCCCGGAGCGCCGGGCCTGCCGACGTGAGGTGCCGAGCACGACGAGGTGCCCGGCGTGAAAGGCGCGGCGTGCCGGTACCGGCCCGGTACCGCACACCGCATGGCACGGCCCGCCGCCGGGTACGGCCAGCACGGCAGCCGACGGGACAGACCCCGTCGGCCAGGCACCAGCACGCGATCGAGCATGCTCGCGGCCCACCGGCCTGACCGGCCACCGGACCGCCGAGGGGAGGAGAGTCCGGTGACCGCCATGAGGCCACTACAGGCCATGCCGGCCGAGAGCGTGGTCGGCGCGCCCAGACCGGTCGGCCGTCCCGACCAGGCCCCGGCAGTCGGGCCCGCAGGCGCACCCGTCGGCCCCGGACGGCCTGCGGCCCCGCCGCGCCCCCAGCCCCCCGCCGTCCACCACGCGGTGCTCTGCGTCAACGCCCCCGCGATGGCCGCCTCCGGCCCGGACGGCCAGCTGCGCGGCCACGGCCTGCACGGCTTCTACCGCAACGGGGTCCGGGTGCTGGCCCGGATGGAGCTTCGGCTCGGCGGCATGGAGCCGCTGCCGCTCCAGGGCACCTTGACCAGCACCGCCCAGGCCCGCTTCCTCGGCTCCGTCCGCGTCCCTGGCGACCTCGACCCGGACCCGGCGCTCACCGTCGAACGGCTGCGCCACGCGGACGGCGTGGAGACGATCACGGTGCGCAACACCGGTGCCCGGCCCGCCCGGCTGCCGCTGGAGGTCGCCCTGGGCACCGACCTCGGCCCGGTGGCCGAGATCGCCGCCGGGCACCGCTCGCCCGACCTGCCCGGCCAGGTGCAGTCCGCCGGGCTGCGCTGGTCGGGTCCCGCGCACAGCGCCGTGGTCAGCGCCAAGCCCTCCCCGCACGCCGTCCTGGCGGGGGCCGGGGTCCTCCGCTGGGACTTGGAGGTCCAGCCGGGCGCCCGCTGGTCGGTCGAGCTGCGCGCCGAACTGGAGAGTGCCCCGAGCGGCCCGCGCCCGCCCGGTGGGCGCGGCACGGGTGTCCCGCTGCCCTGGACGGAACCCGAGGTGCGCAGCGACGACCCGCGCGCCGCCCCGCTGGTCGATCGTTCCCTGGACGCCCTCGGCGGGCTGCTGTTCGCCGACCCGGACCGCCCCACCGACCTCTACCCGGCCTCCGGTGCGCCCTGGCGCTTCGGCCTCGCCCCGGCCGACGCGCTCTGGGCCGCCCGGCTGACCCTCCCGCTGGGCACCCGGCTCGCGGTCGGCACCCTGCGTGCGCTGGCCCGCCGTCAGCAACTCGCCTCCGCCCCCGGTCGCACCGAGGGTCTGCTGCCCGGTGGCCTGCGGCACGGCGGCCCCGAACTGCCGCCCACCTGCACGGCCACCGAGGCCACCCTGCTGTTCGTCACCGTGCTCGCCGAGGCCTGGCGCTGGGGCTTGCCGCGGGCTGAGGTCGCCGAACTGCTCCCGGCCGCCGAGCGGGCTCTGGCCGCCCTGCGGGAGGGCCTGGTCGACGGCTTCGTCACCGACCTGAGCCGCCCTGTCGCGGACCGCGGCGCCCACCCGGTCGCCGCCCGGGTCGAGGTCCAGGCGCAGGCCCACCGGGCGGCCCTGCACGGTGCCGAGTTGCTGGAGGCCTTCGCCAGGCCGGGAGCCGGGGAGTGGCGGAGCTGGGCGGCCGACCTGCGCGGGCGCTTCCGCGAGCGGTTCTGGATCGACGACCTCTCCGGCGGCCGCCCCGCCGCCGGGCTGGCCCCCGGCGGCCAACCGCTGCCCGCGGTCGCCTCCTCCCTGGTGCACCTGCTCGACACCGGGCTCGCCGCCGACGGCGGGCGGCACGAGAGCCTGCTGGACCGCGAACACACCCGGCTGTTCGCCCAGCGCCTGGTCGCGCCCGAGCTGGACAGCGGTTGGGGTCTGCGGACCCTCAGCGCCAAGTCGCCCCGCTTCAACCCGCTGGGCCACCGCGGTGGCGCGGTGCGGATCCACGAGACCGCGCTGGCGATCGCCGGCCTCGCCGAGGCCGGCCACGAGAACGAGGCCGGCACCCTGCTGGAGGGCCTGCTCGCCGCCTCCGCCCACTTCGAGTCACGGCTGCCCGAGATGTACGCGGGGGAGCAGCGCATCCCCGGCTGCCCACCGGTGCCGCACCCTGCGGCCTGCCGCCCGGCGGCGGTCTCCGCGGCCGGGGCCGTCCACGCGGTGTTCGCGCTCGCCGGAGTCCGGCCGGACGTCCCGGGCGGCCGCGTCCTGGTCCGCCCGGCGAGCACCGCTCCGCTCGGCGAACTCGAACTGACCGGCCTGCGGGTGGCGGGCGAGCCCTTCTCGGTCCGGGTGAGCCGGATCGGGGTGGCGATGGTGGAGGAGGCTTCTGCGGACCTGCAACTGGTCGCCCGCTGACACCGGACCGGGCAGCGCCTGCCGGCAGCCCGCCCGCGCACACCCCGGCTGCCCCAGAGCCGATCGCCCGTGCGCGAATCGTGCCGGGCGGCCACGGCCCCCACGGGCGCGCGCTCCCGTACGGGCCTGTGCTTATCGTCAGAGAGACGACTATGATCGTCGCCATGTCGCGCTACGATCCGTCGGCCTTCCCCCCGTTCGCTGTCACGGTTGACCTGGTGGTTCTGACGGTGCGCGACCACTCGCTCTGCGCCCTCCTGGTCAGACGGGGTGAGCCGCCCTACCAGGGGTACTGGGCGCTGCCCGGTGGCTTCGTCCGCCCGGATGAGGGCCTGGCCGAGGCGGCCTCCCGCGAGCTGGCCGAGGAGACCGGGCTGCGCGCCCACTCCGCCCCCGGCCACGAGGCGGTGGGCCCCGGCGCGGCCGGTGCCCACCTGGAGCAGCTCGCCACCTACGGCCACCCGCAGCGCGACCCCCGGATGCGCGTGGTCAGCGTGGCCTACCTGGTGCTCGCCCCGGACCTCCCCACCCCCCGGGCCGGCGGCGACGCCAGCGGCGCCCGCTGGGCCCCGGTCAGCGAACTCCTCGCCGAGAGCCCGACCGACGGGGTGCCGCTCGCCTTCGATCACGGCCTGATCCTGGCTGACGGCGTGGAACGCGCCCGTTCCAAGATCGAGTACTCCTCCCTGGCCACCGCCTTCTGCCCGACCGAGTTCACCGTGGGCGAGCTGCGCCGGGTCTACGAGGCCGTCTGGGGTGTCGCCCTCGACCCGCGCAACTTCCACCGCAAGGTCACCGGCACCCCCGGCTTCCTGCTGCCCTCCGGCGGCACGACCACCCGTCAGGGTGGTCGCCCGGCCCAGCTCTTCACCGCCGGCGGCGCGACCGTCCTCAACCCGCCCATGCTCCGCCCCGACTCCTGAACACCCCCGACTCCTGAACACCCCCGACTCCTGAACACCCCCGACTCCCGAGTACCCCGGGCAGCCCCGGACAGCCGCCCGCACGGAACGCCGAACGGCCCCGGCCCGGAGGCCGACGCGGCGCCCCCGACGCACAGTGTCGGTGGACGCTTCGGTCGCCGGGCCGAAGGCCTTCGGACCCTGGGAGCTCTGTGATGGACGCCGACGACCTGTGCGCCAATCAGCGGGACGGCCTCGTGAAGCTGGTGGCGGCCTCCAAGAGCCTCACCACGACGACCGACAGGACCGAGAAGCAGTTGGCCGCCTTGAAGGCCGCGCACGGCGACCCGGCGACGATCGCCTCCGTGCAGGAGAGGCTGGATGCCGAACAGGAGCAGCTGGCCCAGATCGCCCTGGAGGGCAAGGTCGCCGCCGAGGAGTTCCAGCGGCAGTGCGCCGGCGAGCCGCTCCCGCCGGGTGCCGCGGCTTTCCTGACGACATAGGCCGGCCCCGGCGCCTGGCCGGAAACCGGGGTGGTGCCGACGGCGCGTCGGAGCGGCGGCGCCCGTGAATCGCAGGATCGGATTGTCCCCTGATCGGGTGAGGCGAGCGGGTGGCGGGCCCGTGGCGGTTCGGTAATGCCCGGAATCTGCGGTGCTGGCCCCTAATGTGCTGGCGTCGAGCAGGTCGGCCGAGGGCATGGGAGCAGCCAGCGATGATCCAGATCACCGGACTGACCAAGGTCCATCGCAAGGGCACCCCACCCGCCGTGCTCGATCTGACCTTCGACGCCCGGCCGGGGATGGTCACCGTGCTCCTCGGCGACGAGGGGGCCGGCAAGTCCACCGCGCTGCGGCTGATGCTCGAACTCGAACGCGGCCAGGGCATCACCCTCTTCGACGGCCGCCCCTACCGCCGGATCCGCCGCCCCGAACGCGAGGTCGGAGTGCTGTTGCCCGGGCCGGGCGAGGGAGCCGCAGCGGTGGCCGGGAACCCGGGGCGCAAAGCAGGCGGGCACCTGCGGATGCTGGCCGCGGCCGTCGGCGTCCCCATGCGGCGGGCCGACGAACTGCTGGAGCAGACCCGGCTGGCCGCCGTGGCCGGGCAGCGGTTGCGTACCTTCTCGCCGGGCATGCACCGCCGGCTGTCCCTGGCCGCCGCGCTGCTCGGTGACCCCGGGACCCTGCTGCTGGACGCACCGACCGAGGGCCTGTCCCCGCGCAACGTCGAGTGGTTCCACGCCTTCCTGCGCTCCTTCGCGGTCGCGGGCGGGACGGTGCTGGTGACCACCCGGATCCCGCAGGAGGCCGCCCAACTCGCGGACCGGGTGGTCACCCTGGACCGTGGTCGCCCGGTGGCCGACCAGCCGGTCGCGGAGTTTTGCCGGACCAGGCTCAGCCCCGAAGTGGCCGTCCGGGGGCCGCAGATGGCGCGGCTGGCCGACCTGCTGGTCAGCCAGGGCGCCGAGGTGCGCCGGGACGGCGGCGCGGGCCTCGCGGTGGCGGGCATCGACCGCACCGAGATCGGTGAACTCGCCTACCAGCACGGGATCCTGCTGCACGAGCTGGCCGACCGGGTGGTCGAGCAGCCGGCGCCCCGGGCGGCCCTGCCGGTCGCTTCCGGCCGATCCGGCCGCCTCCGCCGCCAGCCGGAACCCGAATCGGCCCACGGGGCGGTTCCCGAGGGCGCGCGGCCCGGCACCGACCCGCAACACCTGTCCACCGCCGCCGACCCCGCGAACCCCGCGCATCCCGACCCCGCGCACCCCGAGCCCTCCGTCCCGGAGCCCACAGTCCCGGAGCCCGCCACGGAGGGCCGCGCCCGCGAGGACGCGGCCCGGAACACCCGTGCGCTGCCCGTCGCCGCCATGACGGCCGCCCTGCCCGTCCTCGCCGCGGTCACCGCCCCGCAGCCGGAGCCGGCCTCCACCGTCGCCGTCGACCGGCTCTTCCGGGACCAGCCCGGCGCCACCTCGCCCGCCCGCGTCGAGGCGGTCCGCACCGAGGCGGAGCCCGTCCGGTCCGGGAACGGACCGGAGAGCGAGGCCGGGACCGAGCCCGTGCGCCGCCGGCAGAGCGCCGCCGACCTGCTCACCGACGACACCGTCCGGCTCGGCCGGGTCACCACCGGCAAGGCCCCCGCCACCTCCGCCACCCCCGACGACCACCGGAGCGAGTGAACCGTGCGTGTCCTGGCCTACGAGCTGCGCCGCCTGCGCGGCCTGCGTTCCACCTGGCTGCTGCTGTCCGCCGTCCTGCTCTGCGACGTGGTCGTGGCCGCCGTCCTGGCGAGCCAGGCCCCGGCCGGTCCGTTGGCCGCCTCGGCCGGGGTGCGGCTGCTGACCGCCGCCGTCCCGTTGATCCCGCTGCCCTTCGCGGCGCTCGGCGCCGGCGTGCTGGGGGCGCTCTCGTACGGGCACGAGGTGCGTCACCCGGGGCTGGCGGCCTCGCAGGTGGCCTACTCGCGTCGGGTGCGGCTGCTGCTGGCCAAGCTGCTGGTGGTCGGTCCGGTGGCGGCGCTGTTGGCGCTGGCCACCGTGTTGCTCGACACCGTGGCCGTGCACCTCGCCCTGCCGGACGGGGTGACGGTGGCGGCCTGGACGGATCCCGGCGCGCTGTCCGACCGGGCGTTCGGGGCGCTGGGCGCCGTCGGGCTGAGCGGGCCTGCCGACCTGCCGGGCGCCTTCGCCCCGCTGGGGCTGGTGGCCGGGCACGGGGTGCCGGCCGCGCTGCTGGCCTTCGTCCTGCTGACCGTGGTGGCCGCCTGGACGGGTGTGCTGACCGCCTCGCTGACCCGCAGCGCCGCCGCCGGGGTGCTCCTGCTGTGCGCGCTGCCGCCGCTGCTGGAGTCCGGAGTGGCCCTGCTGCTGCGCCGGACCGGACGTCCGTGGCCGACCCGGGCGACGGAGCTGCTGCCCTTCCAGTCCGGCATCGAGTGGGCCTACGGCTGGGTGTACGGCGGAGCCCGTGGGGTGGCGGCCAGGAGTGCGGCGTTGACCGATCCGGCGCTGCTGGTGGCGGTCGCGGCCCCCGCTGCGGCCCTGCTGCTGGCCGCCCTGCTGGTCCAGGTCCGCCGCCGCTCGCTGTAGACCGCCGTCGGGCGCACCCGGGCCCGTCGGGCGGACCGCACGCCGTCCCGAAGCACCAAGATCGACCAGCAGTGACCGTAATGAGCGGTTCTTCCTGATAAGAAGTCAATTATCCAGCCATGGTCGATCACCCTTTCGTGTGCTTTTCACGAGAATCCTCAAGCTGCGCCCGCCAATCGCCGACAAAGGATGGCGTGAGTACCCTTGCGCACCCCACCATGACCCCCGCCCGTTCCGCCGATGGGCCCATCCACGGCCCCGGCGATCTGGACCGCTTCTCGTACGCCGACCGGCCGACCCCGCCGGCGCCCCGCTGGGAGGGCGCCGAGTCCGACATCGCCCGGGTCGGCCGCAAGACCACCAGCAGCCGCGGCCGCGGTCTGCACGGCCAGCTGGTCCAGCAGCTCGGCCAGATGATCGTCTCCGGCGACCTCGGTGCCGACCGCCCGCTCGTGCCCGAGGAGATCGGCCAGCGCTTCGAGGTGTCCCGGACGGTCGTCCGCGAGTCGCTGCGCGTGCTGGAGGCCAAGGGCCTGGTCAGCGCCCGCCCGAACGTCGGTACCCGGGTCCGCCCGGTCGGTGACTGGAACCTGCTGGACCCGGACATCATCGAGTGGCGCGCCTTCGGCCCCCAGCGGGACGAGCAGCGCCGGGAGCTGTTCGAGCTCCGCTGGGCGATCGAGCCGCTGGCCGCCCGGCTCGCGGCCGGTCACGGTCGGGAGGACGTCCAGCAGCGGCTGGTCGAGCTGGTCGAGATCATGGGTCACGCCGCCGCTCAGGCCGACCTGTCCACCTACACCCGGGCCGACGCGGAGCTGCACGGCCTGGTCCTGCAGATGGCCGGCAACCGGATGCTGGAGCACCTGTCCGGCATCATCTCCTGCGCCCTGCAGGTCTCGGGTGGTCCGACGATCTCGTGCGAGCGGCCCTCCGAGTCCTCCGTCAGCCTGCACGCCCGGCTGGTGGACGCGCTGGGCACCGGCGACGGCACCGCGGGCGAGGCCGCGATGCGGGCGCTGCTCACCGTCCACCCCGAGATGGAGCCCTCCGTCCCCGCCCCCCGGGAGCACTGAGCGGACTGTTCTCGGCGAGCGGACGCGCCGGGCGCGGTCCCGCTCCTCCAGGGCCCTCCGGCCGCACCGTGTGGCGCAGCCGGAGGGCCTCTGCGTGGGCGAAGGCGCATGGGTGCGGGGGCGGTGTGGATCGGAGGGACCCGTCCCCGGCGTCCCGATGACGTGTCCCGCCCATGACAATCGACTTGGGCGCGAGTGCGCGATGATGGATGACGGCCCCGGGGCCGCGGGCGCCGAGTGGTGTGACCCGCGACACCAAGGCCATGCGTAACACTTGACGAGTAGCAGCGATGTGTCCTGAGCGGGAGCAGCTCCGGAATACTCCAACATGTCAGAATGCTGTGTTGGTCCGCGGCGCTGCTGCCGTCCTGCAAACCCAGTCCTCAAGCCCGAGTCGGTCGGAATCGACACCGCGCGTCCGGCGCGCGATCTCCTTCCCCGCCCGCTCGGGCGGCCGGTACGGGTTCGAGTCCACTCATCGTCCGAGAGGTTGTTCGTGTCGGCCAGCACATCCCGTTCGCTTCCCCCCGAGATCGCCGAGTCCGCGGCTCTGCTGGCTCTCATCGAGCGGGGCAAGGCCCAGGGGCAGATCGCCGGTGACGACGTGCGCCAGGCGTTCGAGGCGGACCAGATCCCGGTCACCAAGTGGAAGAACGTCATGCGCAGCCTCAACCAGGTACTGATTGAGGAGGGGGTGGACCTCATGGTCAGCGCGGCCGAGCCGGCCGGCGCCAAGCGCAAGAGCGTTGCTGCCAAGAGCCCCGCCAAGCGCACCGCCACCAAGGCTGTCACCACCCGGAGCCCGGCCGCTCCGTCGGCCCCGACCAAGCCGCCCGTGCGGATCGCCCCCGGCGCCCCCGTCGCGGCTCCGGCTGTCGCGGCCGCCGCCGCGGCGCCCGCTCCCACCGTGTCCGCCGAGATCACCGTCGAGGAGACGACCACCGTCGTCACCGAGGTGAAGGCCGTTGCGGCGAAGAAGGCCGCGCCGGCCAAGAAGGCCGCGGCCAAGAAGACCGCCGCGCCGGCCAAGAAGACCGCCGCCAAGAAGACCGCCGCGGGCAAGGGCGGCAAGGGCGACGAGGAGCTGCTCGGCGAGGAGGAGCTGCTCGAGGACGCCGCGCTGCCCGGCGACAAGGCCGAGGCCGAGGGCGCCCCGGAGGAGGAGTCGGAGGGCTTCGTCCTCTCCGACGACGACGAGGACGACGCGCCGGCCCAGCAGGTCGCCGTCGCCGGCGCCACCGCCGACCCGGTCAAGGACTACCTGAAGCAGATCGGCAAGGTCCCGCTGCTCAACGCCGAGCAGGAGGTCGAGCTCGCCAAGCGCATCGAGGCCGGTCTGTTCGCCGAGGACAAGCTCTCGGCCGCCGACAAGCTCGCCCCGAAGCTCAAGCGCGAGCTGGAGATCATCGCCGAGGACGGCCGCCGGGCCAAGAACCACCTGCTGGAGGCCAACCTCCGCCTGGTGGTCTCGCTGGCCAAGCGCTACACCGGCCGCGGCATGCTGTTCCTGGACCTGATCCAGGAGGGCAACCTCGGTCTGATCCGTGCGGTCGAGAAGTTCGACTACACCAAGGGCTACAAGTTCTCGACCTACGCTACGTGGTGGATCCGCCAGGCGATCACCCGCGCCATGGCCGACCAGGCCCGCACCATCCGCATCCCGGTGCACATGGTCGAGGTCATCAACAAGCTGGCCCGCGTCCAGCGCCAGATGCTCCAGGACCTGGGCCGCGAGCCCACCCCGGAGGAGCTGGCCAAGGAACTCGACATGACCCCCGAGAAGGTCATCGAGGTCCAGAAGTACGGTCGTGAGCCGATCTCGCTGCACACCCCGCTGGGCGAGGACGGCGACAGCGAGTTCGGTGACCTGATCGAGGACTCCGAGGCGGTCGTCCCGGCCGACGCGGTCTCCTTCACCCTGCTCCAGGAGCAGCTGCACTCGGTGCTGGACACCCTCTCCGAGCGCGAGGCCGGCGTGGTCTCGATGCGCTTCGGTCTGACCGACGGCCAGCCGAAGACGCTCGACGAGATCGGCAAGGTGTACGGGGTCACCCGTGAGCGCATCCGCCAGATCGAGTCGAAGACCATGTCGAAGCTGCGCCACCCGTCGCGCTCCCAGGTGCTGCGCGACTACCTGGACTGATCGGTCCGCCGGTCGGCCAGGCCCGGTCGGCAGCAGCACACGACGAAGGCCCGGAACCCGTGGGGTTCCGGGCCTTCGGGCTGTTCGGGGGCGGGGCGTCAGCGTCCGGGTGGCGCTTGTCGCTCGTCCGGGTGGCGGCATGCCGGGAAGGGGTCGCGCAGTGTAGTTGATCACCTACGCTGTGCCGGTTGCCTGCTGCCGAGCCTTGTGGAGTCACGGTGCTGACCGACCCGGACCGAGCCGACCTGCCGACCTCCGTCCCGCGCCGGGTCGTCCCGGCCGCCGCCCGTCCCGGCCGCCGTCGGCGGCGTGGCGCCCTGCTGGCGCTGCTCGCCGCCGTCCCCGTGCCGCTGGTCGCCCTCGGGGCGGCCGGTCCGGCCGAGGCGCAGCGCCGGGTGGTCGGGGGTGGCGCGGTGAGCACCGCCGACCACCCCTGGATCGTGGCGCTGGCCAGCCGCCAGCAGTTCGGCAGCGGGCGCTCTGGCCAGTTCTGCGGGGGTGCGCTGGTGACCCCGACCAAGGTCGTGACGGCCGCGCACTGCTTCTACGACGAGTCCAAGGGCCGGGTGGACCGGCCGGGGCTCAAGGTGGTCGTCGGCCGGGACGACATGCGCGGCTCGGCCGGTCGCGAGGTGGCAGTCCAGCGGGTCTGGATCCACCCCGACTACAACTTCGCCGCGAACATGAACGACGTAGCGGTGCTCACCCTCGCCGAGTCTCAGGGCTCCCGGCCGGTGGTCGAGCTGGTCGGCCAGGGGGAGAGCGGGCCGTACGCGGCGGGGACCGGAGCGCAGGTCTACGGCTGGGGTGACACCAGCGGACGGGGCGACTACTCGCCGCTGCTGCGCGAGGTGGACGTGCCGATCGTCTCGGACCAGACCTGTGCGCACGCCTACCCGGGCGGCCAGGACGGCAAGTTCGATGCTCGGGGCATGGTCTGCGCGGGCGAAGAGAAGGGCGGCAAGGACGCCTGCCAGGGGGACAGCGGCGGACCGCTGATCGTGGCCGGCCGGCTTGCCGGGCTGGTGTCCTGGGGGACGGGCTGCGCGGAGGCGGGGCACCCCGGCGTCTACACCCGGGTGTCCTCGGTCACGGACGCGGTGCGCTCCGCGCTCTGAGTGCCCCCGAGCGTCGCCGCGGGTGATGGCGTGGTGACGTTCTGACGCCGTTTCGGCTCCGGCCGACCCGGCTCCCGCTCTCGGTCCCGTGGTCGGGGTGAACGGGGGAGAACGGTCGGGAGAACAGCGAAGCCGGGTGGACGGCCCCGAAGGGTCCTCCACCCGGCTCCCCGGTCGCGCGCGGTGCGCGGCCGGACACAGCTCGACGCTGGTTGCTTGTCGAGGCGCCTGGGTCAGCGCTCGTCGTCGGTGGCCGTCGCGGTGGTGCTGGTGGTGAGACGGCCGCTCTCGTCCTGTATCTCCACGGCGATCTTCTTGAGCTCCGGCTCGAACTTCCGGCCGTGGTGGGCACAGAAGAGCAGCTCTCCGCCGCTGGCGAGTACGACGCGCAGGTATGCCTGGGCGCCGCAGCGGTCGCAGCGGTCAGCCGCGGTGAGCGGGCTCGCAGGTGTCAGAACAGTAGTCACGTCGCCTCTTCTCTAGCTCGACGAGCTGTCGTACCAGGGTCAACATCCAACCAGGCCGAAAACGTTCCCGCTCGTGGCTTTTCTTCTCTGAGGATTCTGCTGTGTTGATGAGGACGTGCCCCGGGTGCCGGTGGTTCATGCGTGCCGAATCCCGGGAGCTGCCCGTCGCTCGAACGTCCGATCGGGACCGGGGTCGAGGTCCGCGTAGCATAATCCTCTGCCGGGTTGGAGCATAAGCCCCGTCCCGGGCCCCGGTAGCCTGCATAACGGCAGTTCCGGAGCCTGTGCCGGACCCCACGGTCCGCCAGGACCGGTGGTACCGGGAGGAGATGGCGCCCCGGGGCCCACGCCCGGGTGCGGTCCTTGTTCGCGCAGCGCGTACAAGCTGCGCCGGGCCGGCCCGCTGTGCTGTGCACCCGTCGCAGGGTGGCGAGCACACAGAGCGACGACTGTCGGTGCGGCGTGCTGCACTGGCGGTTGGTCCGGATGCGTCCGGATGTGACCGATGAGACAGAACTTCACCGAGGAGAGTGCCGCGTGAGTGCCGAAACGACCGTGCCGTCCGCGCTGCTGGCCGGCGACGACGGTTCCAACTACACCGCGCGGCACCTGCTCGTCCTGGAGGGCCTGGAGGCCGTCCGCAAGCGCCCCGGCATGTACATCGGCTCCACCGACAGCCGCGGTCTGATGCACTGCCTCTGGGAGATCATCGACAACTCGGTCGACGAGGCGCTGGGCGGCTACTGCGACCGCATCGAGGTGCTGCTGCACCCGGACTCCTCGGTGGAGGTCCGCGACAACGGCCGCGGGATCCCGGTCGACGTCGAGCCCAAGACCGGGCTGTCCGGCGTCGAGGTCGTGATGACCAAGCTGCACGCGGGCGGCAAGTTCGGCGGCGGCTCGTACGCGGCCTCCGGCGGTCTGCACGGCGTCGGTGCCTCGGTCGTCAACGCGCTCTCCGCCCGGCTGGACGTCGAGGTCGACCGCAGCGGGCACACCCACGCGATCAGCTTCCGCCGCGGCACCCCCGGCATCTTCACCGAGGCCAGCCCGGACGCGCCCTTCGAGCCCGCCAACGGCCTCACCAGGACCTGCAAGGTGCCCAAGGCCCGCACCGGCACCCGGATCCGCTACTGGGCCGATCGGCAGATCTTCCTCAAGGACGCCAAGCTCTCCCTGGAGAACCTGCACAGCCGGGCCCGGCAGACCGCCTTCCTCGTCCCCGGCCTGACCATCGTCGTGCGTGACGAGCGCCTCACCGAGAGCGAGAAGGTCGAGGAGTCGGTCTTCCACTACGACGGCGGCATCGCCGAGTTCTGCGAGTTCCTGGCCCCCGACAAGCCGGTCAGCGACGTGGTGCGGCTGCACGGGGAGGGCACCTTCAAGGAGACCGTGCCCGTCCTGGACGACCTCGGCCACATGACCCCGACCGAGGTCACCCGGCACCTCGGCGTGGACATCGCGCTGCGCTGGGGCACCGGCTACGACACCACCCTGCGCTCCTTCGTCAACATCATCGCCACCCCCAAGGGCGGCACCCACGTCACCGGGTTCGAGCGCTCGCTGGCCAAGACCGTCAACGAGGTGCTGCGCGCCAGCAAGCTGCTGCGGGTCGCCGAGGACGACATCACCAAGGACGACGCCACCGAGGGCCTCACCGCCGTGGTCACCGTCCGGCTCGCCGAGCCGCAGTTCGAGGGCCAGACCAAGGAGGTGCTCGGCACCTCGGCGGCCAACCGTATCGTCGCGGCCGTCGTCGCCAAGGAGCTCAAGGCCTTCCTCACCTCGGCCAAGAAGGACCAGAAGCAGCAGGCCCGGGCCGTGCTGGAGAAGGTCGTCGCCGCCGCCCGCACCCGGGTGGCCGCCCGGCAGCACAAGGAGGCCCAGCGCCGGAAGACCGCGCTGGAGACCAGCTCGCTGCCCGCCAAGCTGGCCGACTGCCGCAGCGACGACGTCGACCGCAGCGAACTGTTCATCGTCGAGGGGGACTCCGCGCTCGGCACCGCCAAGCTCGCCCGCAACTCCGAGTTCCAGGCGCTGCTGCCGATCCGCGGCAAGATCCTCAACGTGCAGAAGGCCTCGGTGAGCGACATGCTCAAGAACGCCGAGTGCGCCGCGATCATCCAGGTGATAGGGGCCGGCTCGGGCCGCACCTTCGACATCGACCAGGCCCGTTACGGCCGGGTCATCTTCATGGCCGACGCCGACGTCGACGGCTCGCACATCCGCACCCTGCTGCTGACCCTGTTCCACCGCTACATGCGGCCGATGGTCGAGCAGGGCCGGGTCTTCGCCGCCGTGCCGCCGCTGCACCGGATCGAGCTCACCAGCCCCAAGCGCGGTCAGGAGAAGTACCACTACACCTACTCCGACGCCGAGCTGCGTTCCACCCTGCTGGAGTTCCAGCGCAAGGGGCAGCGCTGGAAGGAGCCGGTGCAGCGCTACAAGGGTCTGGGCGAGATGGACGCCGACCAGCTGGCCGAGACCACCATGGACCCGCGCCACCGCACCCTGCGCCGGATCAACCTGGGCGACCTGGAGCAGGCCGAGCGGATCTTCGACCTGCTGATGGGCAACGACGTCGCCCCGCGCAAGGAGTTCATCGTGGACTCGGCGGCCACCCTGGACCGCTCCCGCATCGACGCCTGACGGCCCGGACCGACGGGGGCCCTCCACCCGTGGGTGGAGGGCCCCCGAGCCGTCGGTTCCACCCGCGCTCCACCCCGGCTCCGATCAGCGGGGAACGCCGGATCCGTAGCGTCGGAGAGGTCAGCACAAGCCTCTCCCCGGACGGAGAAATCCGATGGCCTCCCTCGCCAACCTCCTGGTGATCGCAGCAGTGGTGGTCCTGGTGGTCACGCGCCAGATGCGCGTCCAGCGCCTGGACACCGAGCGCCGGTTCTGGCTGCTGCCGCTCATCCTGGGTGCGCTCGCGCTGCGTGATCCGCAGATCATCGACCACCAGCACACCGCGCTGTCCGCCATCCTCCTCGCCGCCGGCCTGGTCGCCGTGCTCGCGATGGGCTCGGTCTGGGGCTGGACCGTCCGGGTCTGGCGGGCCGCCGACGGCGCCGTCCTGGTCAAGGGCACGAAGGCCACCCTGGCCGCCTGGGGCGGGATGGTCGCCGTCCGGATCGGCCTGTACGCGATCGGCTCGGCCCTGGGCGTCCACCAGGCGGGCAGCTCGTTGATGCTCGGCATGGCGGTCCTGCTGCTGGTCCGCTCGCTCGTGGTCAACTGGAGGGCCCGGACACTGGAGCCCGCGCAGGTGACCGCCGTACTGCACTGATCCGCTGCCGTGAGCACCGAGGAGGCCCCCTTGGCCGGGTGGTACTGGACCCGCTGGCCGTCCCGGGAGGGACTGGAGCGCGAGGCCGAGAGCCGGCCGCGGCGGGTCCTCACCGTGTTCGGCCGGACCGTCCTGGTGGCCGTCGTCGGCTGGGCGACCCTCTCCGAGGGCAAGTACGCCGGCTGGGCAGTGGCGGCCGCGGTGGCCGGGCTGGTCGCGGCCGTCGCGCTGTGCGCGGCGTACCTGAGGGCCAGCCGGGAGCAGCACCGGGCGGCCTCGTACCTGCTGTCCGCCGTCGTGGTCGGCGCCGGCTGGCTCGCCAACGGGGGGCTGGCCTACACGCTGGCCGACTTCCTCTGGATCGGGCTGGCCGTCACGGCCCTGATCCGGCTGCCGCCCGCGCCCGCGCTGCTCACCGCGGCGGCCGCGCTGGCCTCGTACACGGCGGCCTCCCCGGCGAGCTGGCTCAGCGTCGCCGCCACCCTCGGCGGGTCCCTCCTGGTCGGCTTCCTGCTGCGGCTGGACATCGAGGCGCGCGGCACCGCCCGTCGGCTGCTGGTCCAGGAGCGCGCCGCCCGGGCCGCCGAGGCGGAGAGCGCGGCGCTCGCCGAACGGGCCAGGATCGCCCGGGAGATCCACGACGTGCTCGCGCACAGCCTCTCCGCGCAGCTGGTCCACCTGGAGGCGGCCCGGCTGATGCTGGACGCCGGGGTGGAGCGCGAGCAGATCCGCGAACGGGTCGTCGCCGCACGGCGGATGGCGCAGGACGGACTGGCCGAGACCCGGCAGGCGCTGTCCGCGCTGCGCGGGGAGTTCACGCCGGTCGGGGAGTTCCTGGTGGAACTGGCCGAGCGGGAGCGGGCCCCGATCACCGTCACCGGTACGCCCCGGCCGCTGGCCGCCGAGGCGGGGCTGGCGGTACGGCGCACCGCGCAGGAGGCGGTGACCAATGTGCGCAAGCACGCGCCGGGTGCCCGCTGTTCGGTCGAACTGCGCTACCTGGACGACGCGGTGGAGCTGGAGGTGCGCAACAGCCGGGCGCCGCGCGGGCCGTCCGCCGGCGAGCCGACCGCCGCCGAGCTGGCCGGCAGCGGCGGCGGGTACGGTCTGCTGGGGATGCGCGAACGCGCGGAACTGCTCGGCGGCACCCTGCTGGCGGGCCCGGAGGACGGAGGGTGGCGGGTGTTGCTGCGGGTGCCGGCATGAGCGAGCGCGGCGAGCTCGTCATCGGAGGGTGCGCATTGCGCGAAACGACTGCCGGGCGCAGCGAGGTGGGCGCATGACCGCGGGGGTCACCAGGGTGCTGGTGGCGGACGACCAGACGGTGGTGCGCGAGGGCATCGTGATGCTGCTGGGGCTGCTGCCCGGCATCGAGGTGGTCGGGGCGGCGGCGGACGGGGAGGAGGCCGTCGCCCTGGTGGAGCGTCATCACCCGGACGTGGTGCTGATGGACCTGCGGATGCCGCGGGTCGACGGCGTCGAGGCGACCAGGCGGATCCGGGCCGCGCATCCGGAGACCGAGGTCGTGGTGCTCACCACCTACGCCGACGACGAGTCGCTGTTCCCGGCCCTGCAGGCCGGGGCGCGCGGCTACCTCACCAAGGACGCCGGCGGCGAGGAGATCGCCAAGGCCATCGCGGACGTCCGCGCGGGTGCGGCCGGGCTCTCCCCTCAGGTACAACTCCGTTTGCTGGAAAGGCTTTCGGAGGCACCGGCGAAGTCCGCGTCGACGGGCGGGCCGGGCCCGGAGCGGTCGGCCGCGCGGAGCGGGGAGCTGCCGGACGGGCTGACCGTGCGGGAGGCCGAGGTGCTCGCGCTGATCGCCGAGGGGCTCTCCAACGCGGAGATCGCCCAGCGGCTGTTCGTCAGCCAGGCCACCGTGAAGACGCACATCAACAACCTGTTCGCCAAGACCGCGGTGCGGGACCGCGCGCAGGCGGTCGCGTACGCCTTCCGGCACGGAATCACCGGTACGCAGCAGTAGTCGGATGAGCGTCCGTCAGATGATCGATCACCTCATTGAGTGAACGTATCTGCGATGGTCAGGGACGGTGTCCGGGGGCCTCCATGATGGTTCGGGTCAGAACGCCCGGCCCGGCCCAGGAGCAGCAGTGCCACAGCAGCAGACCAGCAGTCCCGGACAGGGGCAGCGATTCGACTGGTGGGCCGCTCCGGCCACCGCCGCCGCATCCGAGCCGGCTGCCGCGCCCCGCCGAACGGCCGTACCGGCCCAGCCGGTGCCCACCCGTTCGGCCGCCGGCCGGCCGGCCGCCCCCGAGCCGGCGGCCGCCCCCGCCGCCCCGCCGTCCGCGTCCCCGGTCGTGCCGCCGTCCCCGGCCGCCGCGTCGGCCGCCGCACCGGTGGTCCCGCCGGAGCCGACCGCACCCGTGAGCACCACCGACAGCACCGAGGTCTACCGGAGCGTCCAGGCCAGCGCGGCCTTCCAGGACATCCGCCGCAGCTACCGGGGCTTCGTCTTCCCGACCAGCGGGGCATTCCTCGGCTGGTACCTGATGTACGTCGCCGCCGAGGCCGCCGCTCCCGGCGTGATGCGCACCCCGGTGGTCGGCCCGCTCAACGTGGCCTGGCTGCTCGGCCTGCTGCAGTTCGCCTCGACCTTCCTGCTCACCTGGCTCTACGCCCGCAACGCCCGGACCAACCGCGACCGCGCCGCCCTGGGCCTGCGCTGGGACACCCAGGACCAGCTGCGATGACGGCCACCACCGGCGTGCTGACCACCGCCACCCCGCCCCCCGTCGCCCCCACCGGCCAGCACCACGGCCTGGCGATCGTGCTGTTCGCCGTCATCGTCCTGGTCACCCTGGGGATCACCCTCTGGGTCGGCCGCCAGGGCAACGCCGCCGAGGACTTCTACGCCGGCGGGCGTGACTTCACCCCGTTGCAGAACGGCTTCGCCCTCTCCGGCGACTACCTCTCCGCGGCCTCCTTCCTCGGCGTCGCCGGGCTGATCGCCCTCTACGGCTACGACGGCGTGCTCTACAGCATCGGCTTCCTGGTGGCCTGGCTGGTCGTGCTGATGCTGGTCGCCGAACTCGTCCGCAACGCCGGCCGGTACACCCTCGCCGACGTGCTCGCGCTGCGGCTGCGCCGCCGCCGGGTGCGGGCGGCGGCCGGTGGCGCCAGTGTCGTCGTCACCCTGCTCTACCTGGTCGCCCAGATGGTCGGGGCCGGCTCGCTGGTCGCCCTGCTGCTCGGCACCAACAGCTCCCAGGCCCGGACCTGGACGATCATCGCGGTCGGCGCCCTGATGATCGTCTACGTCACGATCGGCGGGATGCGGGCCACCACCTGGATCCAGATCGTCAAGGCCGTCCTGCTGATCGCGGGTTCGGTGCTGCTGACGGTGCTGCTGGTGATCCGCTTCCACGGCGACCTCCTCGAGCTGATGCGCCAGGCCGCCCAGCACAGCGGCGCCGGGCACCGCTACCTCGAACCCGGGCTCAAGTACGGCGCCACCTTCACCAGTCGGCTGGACTTCTTCAGCCTGGGCCTGGCCCTGGTGCTCGGCACCGCCGGCCTGCCGCACATCCTGTCCCGCTTCTACACGGTGCCCACCGCCCGGGCCGCCCGCCGCTCCACGATGTGGGCGATCGGCCTGGTCGGCGGCTTCTACCTGATGGCCATCGCGCTCGGCCTGGGCGCCACCGCGCTGATCGGCTCGGCCGAGGTGCGGCACGCCAACTCGGCCGGGAACACCGCCGTTCCGCTGCTCGCCCTGGTGCTCGGCGGCGGCAACGGCAGCACCGGTGGGGTGGTGCTGTTCGCGTTGATCTCGGCGATCGCCTTCGCCACCATCCTCGCCGTGGTCGCCGGGCTGACCCTGGCCTCCTCGGCCGCCTTCGCCCACGACATCTGGGCCGGCGCCTGGCGCGGGCGTCCGCGCCGTCGCGGTGGGGAGCGGGCCGCGGAGAAGGTCAGCGAGCAGCAGGAGGTGGTGGTCGCCCGGTTCGCCGCCGCCGGGATCGGCGCGGTGGCGATCGTGATCAGCCTGTACGCCCAGCAGTTGAACGTCGCGTTCCTGGTCGGCCTGGCCTTCGCGGTGGCCGCCTCCTCGAACCTGCCGGTGCTGCTGTACAGCCTGTTCTGGTCGCGGTTCACCGTCCGGGGCGCGGTGTGGTCGGTGTACGGCGGGCTGGTCCCGGCGATCGTGCTGGTGTTCTTCTCGCCGGTCGTCTCCGGCTCCAAGGTGGCGCTGTTCCCCGGCGTGGACTTCCACTGGTTCCCGTTGGAGAACCCCGGGATCGTGTCCATCCCGCTGGGCTTCCTGGCCGGCTGGATCGGGACGCTCACCTCGCCCGAGCCCGCCGACGCGGACCGCTTCGCCGAGCTGGAGGTGCGGGCCCTCACCGGTGCGGGCGCGGCCTAGCTAGGGTCTGTCCGGCGGATCCTGCCGGGCGCGCGGATCCGCCGGCCACAGACCCCCGGCTGTACTGACCCGTGAGGTCGGGGCCCCGGCGGGCCGGGGGCCGCCGGGGTTCCCCCGTCTCTAGGCCCGGGCGGCCAGTCCGTAGCGGTGCTCCGGGCGGCCGGTGTCGCCGTAGCGCAGGGTCAGCCGCAGCCGGCTGTCGCGCTCCAGTTGCTTGAGATAGCGCTGGGCCGTCGAGCGGCTCAGTCCGGTGGCGTCGGCGACCTCCTGGGCGGACAGCGGCCGGCCGGCCCGCCGCAGCACGCCGAGGACCAGGTCGGTGGTGGGCGCCGAGTGGCCCTTCGGCAGGGCGCCGGTGGGCGCGCAGGCGCTGCGCAGGGTCGCGAACAGCCGGTCCACCTCGTCCTGGCCGGCCTCCCGGGCCGGTGCGGCCAGCGCGTGCCGCAGCTGCGCGTACGAGACCAGCTTGTCCCGCAGTCCGGCGAAGGTGAACGGCTTGACCAGGTACTGCAGCGCACCGTGCTGCATCGCGGCGTGCACCGTGGAGACGTCCCGGGCGGCGGTCACCATCATCACGTCGCAGGCCACCTGGCGGTCCCGCAGCCGGCGGACCAGCGCCAGGCCGGTCTCGTCCGGCAGGTGGTGGTCGAGCAGCAGGAGGTCCACCGGGCGGCGCTCCAGCGCGGCCAGCGCCTCGCCGGCCGAATGGGCGGTGCCGGTGACCCGGAAGCCCGGCACCTTGGCCACGTACGCGGCGTGCACGTCCGCGACCCGGAAGTCGTCGTCCACCACGAGTACGTCGATCATCACGCCTCCACGAGCTGAGCGGTGAGCAGGGCCTCGGGCAGTTCGACGGTGAACCGGGCGCCGCCGAGCGGGCCGGTGTCGAGCACGATCCGGCCGCCGGTCCGTTCGACCAGCCGCCGCACCATCGCCAGGCCCAGCCCGCGCGGGCGGTGCGCGGGCGCGTCCTTGCTGGTCCACCCCTCCTCGAAGACCCGTATGCGCAGCTCCTCCGGCACGCCCGGGCCGCTGTCCGCGACCTGCAGCAGCAGGGTGGAGCCGGCCGCCGCCAGCGTCACCTCCACCCGGCCGCCCCCCTCCAGGGCGTCCACCGCGTTGTCGATCAGGTTGCCGAGCACCGTCACCAGCGCCCGGGCGTCCACCACCGTGTCCGGCAGGTGGGCGGCCGGGGCCAGCGCCAGCCGCACCCCGCGCTCGCCGGCCACCGCCGTCTTGCCCGCCAGCAGCGCCGCCACGTGCGGGTCCTGCACCTGCTCGGCGATCCGGGCGGCGACCACGGCGTGCGAGCCGGACTGCTCCGAGATGAAGGCCACCGCCTGTTCGTGGCGGCCGAGTTCGAGCAGGCCGAGCAGGGTGTGCATCCGGTTGGCGTGCTCGTGGTCCTGGGCGCGCAGCGCGTCGGTGAGGCTGCGGGTGGTGTCCAGCTCGCGTACCAGCGACTCCAGTTCGGTGCGGTCGCGCAGCGTCACCACCGCCCCCTCGCTGGTGGCCGTCCGGTTCACCACCAGCACCCGGTCGTCCCGTACGGCGGGCAGGTCGGGGCCGTTGATCCGCCCGGTCAGCACGTCGGCCAGCCGGCCCGGGGGCAGCACTTCGGCGATCGGGCGGCCGGTGCAGTCCTCGGGCAGGCCGAGCAGCCGGAGGGCCTCGTCGTTGGCCAGCCGGATCCGGCCGCGCTCGTCCAGCGCCACCATGCCCTCGCGGATGCCGTGCAGCATCGCCTCCCGTTCGACCAGCAGCGCGGAGATGTCGGCCAGCGCGATGTTGTGGGTGCGGCGCTTGAGCCGGCGGGCCAGCACCAGGGTGGCGACGGTGCCGGCGGCCAGGCCGGCGGCGGCGCACAGCAGGATGCCGGTGAGCATCTTCAGCAGGCGGCGGCGGATCGAGTCGTCGCTGATGCCGACGGACACCTCGCCGACGATCCGGCCGTCCGTCGTCCGCAGCGGCACCTTGCCGCGGGCGGTGCGGCCCAGGGTGCCCTGCTGGATCGCGGTGACGCTGCGGCCGTTGAGCGCGGGCTCCGGGTCGGTGCTGACCCGCTGGCCGATCCGGCCGGGGTCGGTGTGCGAGAGCCGGATGCCGTCCAGGTCGGTGACCACGACGAAGCTGGCGCCGGTGGCCAGTCGGATCTGCTCGGCGTTGCGCTGTGCGGTGACGACGTCCCGGGCGTCGGCGGCCCGGGCGATGGTCTCGTCGGTGGCGGTGGCCTGGGCGATGGACAGCGCCCGCTGCATCGCGTCGTGGTCCAGTTCGCTGCTGACCGGGGCCAGGAACAGCCCGGCGGTCACGGCGGTGACGCCGACGGTGACGACGGTCTGGCTCAGCAGGAGCTGGGCGAAGACCCGGCGGGGCCAGTGGGGGAGCTTCATCCGGGCCTCCTCTCGGTGGCGTCGGTGCTACGGGGGGCGGGGTCCGTCAGGGGTGGGTTCCGTCCGGGGTGAGGTCCATCAGGGGTGGGGTCGGGACACCCTATGTTTCCGGGGTGTTTCTGTCAGCCCGCGTCCCCGCAGTTGTAGCGGAAGCAAAACGAGCAGAACACCCCTCAAAGCGGAGAAGTCGCACTACGCGGAGAAGGCTCCCGCCGGGGCCGGGGCCGCTTCTACCTTTCCGGGGCAAGCACTGACCCGGGAGGAATCAATGACCAATACCCCGGCGATCGAGCTGACCGGCGCGACGAAACGCTTCCGCACCCCGTCCGGGGCCCTGCACACCGCCGTCCGCGATCTCGATCTGACCGTCGCCCAGGGCGAGTTCGTCGCCGTCGTCGGCCCCACCGGCTGCGGCAAGTCCACCACCCTGACGCTGGTCAGCGGTCTGGAGGAGCCCACCGAGGGCGAGGTCCGGGTGTACGGCAAGCCCGTGCGCGGGATCGACCCCCAGGTCGGGTTCGTCTTCCAGCAGGACGCCGTCTTCCCCTGGCGCACGGTGCTGTCCAACGTGATGGCCGGGCCGCGGTTCCGCGGCGTGCCCGCCGCCGAGGCCAGGGAACGGGCCCGGGACTGGCTCGGCCGGGTCGGGCTGTCCGCCTTCGAGGACCGCTACCCGCACCAGCTGTCCGGCGGCATGCGCAAGCGCGTCGCGCTCGCCCAGACCTTCGTCAACGACCCGGCCATCCTGCTGATGGACGAGCCCTTCTCGGCGCTGGACGTGCAGACCCGCGCCCTGATGTCCGACCAGCTGCTGGAGTTGTGGGCCGGTACCGGCTCGTCGGTCGTGTTCGTCACCCACGACCTGGACGAGGCCATCGCGCTCGCCGACCGGGTCGTCGTGATGACGGCCGGGCCGGCCACCGTCAAGGAGATCTTCACCGTCGACCTGCCACGGCCGCGCACCGTGGAGGCCGTCCGGCTGGAACCGAGGTTCGTCGAGCTGTACCGCGAGATCTGGGCCTCGCTCGGCGAAGAGGTGCGCATCACCCGGGAGAGAGGAGCGGGTCGTGCCGCTTGAGACCGCGTCCGAAACCGCTTCGACCGCCGCCGGGAAGCCCCCGGCCGCCACGACCAGGACCGAGGCCCGCGAGCGGGCCGCCCGCAACCGCAGGCTGACCGTCTACGCGGCCCGGCTCGGCGTGCTGGTCGCCTTCCTCGGCCTCTGGGAGCTGTGCGCCCGCACCGAGGTCATCGACCCGTTCAACTTCTCGCAGCCGTCCAGGATCTGGGACCAGATCTGGCAGTGGATCACCCACGGCACCGCCCAGGGCTCGCTCGGCGAGCAGATCGGCTACACCCTGTACGAGGCCCTGAGCGGCTGGGTGATCGGCGTGGTCGGCGGTGTTCTGCTGGGCATCGCGCTCGGCCGGATCCGGTTCCTGGCCGATGTGTTCGGGCCGTACATCAAGGTGCTCAACGCCATCCCGCGCATCGTGCTCGCCCCGATCTTCCTGATCTGGTTCGGCCTCGGCCCGGCCTCCAAGGTCGCCTCCGCGGTGGTGCTGGTGTTCTTCCCGGTGTTCTTCAACGCCTTCCAGGGTGCCCGTGAGGTGGACCGCAACCTGGTCGCCAACGCCCGCATCCTGGGTGCCGACAACCGCAAGGTCACCCTCCAGGTGGTCATCCCCGCCGCCACCACCTGGATCTTCACCAGCCTGCACGTCAGCTTCGGCTTCGCGCTGATCGGCGCGATCGTCGGCGAGTACATCGGGGCCACCAAGGGCCTCGGCCTGCTGGTCGCCGCCGCCCAGGGCACCTTCAACGCGGCCGGGGTGTACGCCGCGATGACCATCCTCGCGGTCGTCGCGCTGGTCACCGAGGGGCTGTTGACCTTCGCCGAGAAGAAGCTGTTCCGCTGGAAGCCCGCCGACGCGGGCGACGGCCGCTGAACTCCCCCCTGCCCGTACGTACAGAGAGGCTCCCCCACGATGCGCCCGCACCCGACCGGCAGAGCTGCCGCCGCCGTCCTCGCCGCCGCCCTGGTCCTCCCGCTCTCCGCCTGCGCCAACGACGCCGCCTCCTCGGCCCACGGCGCCGCCCCGGCCGGGCAGCAGGTCGACGGCCCCAAGGTCAAGATCATGGTCGGCGGCTTGGACAAGGTCATCTACCTGCCCGCGATGCTCACCCAGCAACTCGGCTACTTCGCCGAGGCCGGAGTCAACGTCGAGCTGCTCACCGAGCCGGCCGGCGTCAACGCCACCACCGCGCTGCTGGCCGGTGACGTCCAGGGCGCCGTCGGCTTCTACGACCACACCATCGACCTCCAGGCCAAGGGCAAGCACGTCGAGTCGGTGGTCCAGTTCGCCCAGGCCCCCGGTGAGGTCGAACTCGTCTCCGCCAAGCAGGCCGACGCCATCAAGTCCGGCGCCGACTTCAAGGGCAAGAAGCTCGGCGTGACCAGCATCGGCTCCTCCACCGACTTCCTCACCAAGTACCTCGCGGTCAAGAACGGCGCCTCCGTCAGCGACTTCAGCCCGATCGCGGTCGGCGCCGGCCAGACCTTCATCGCCGCCCTCCAGCAGGGCAGCATCGACGCCGGGATGACCACCGACCCGACCGTCGCCGCCGTCCTCGACAAGGGCCTCGGCAAGATCCTCTACGACATGCGCACCCCCGAGGGCTCGCGCCAGGCGCTCGGCGGGCTCTACCCCTCGTCGTCGCTGTACATGAACACCGAGTGGGTGGAGAAGAACAAGGAGACCACCCAGAAGCTCGCCGGCGCCTTCGTGAAGACCCTCAAGTGGATGTCCACCCACAGCCCGGAGGAGATCGCGGCGAAGATGCCCGCCGACTACGCCCAGGGCGGTGCCGAGCAGTACGCGGCGGCGATCAAGTCCACCCTGCCGATGTTCACCACCGACGGGGTGATGCCGGCCGACGGGCCCAAGACCGTGCTCGCGGTGCTCGCCGCCTTCCACCCGGACGTCAAGGGCAAGGAGGGGACGATAGACCTGGCCAAGACGTACACCACCGAGTTCGTCGGCAAGGCCACCGGCTGAGCCCGGCGCCCGTCGGTCCCGCGCTCACCCCCACGGGCGCGGGGCCGCCGCGGTGTTCAGAGCCCCCGTACGGACAGCACGTCCATCCGCGACGGCGTCCCCGCCGCCTTGCCGCAGCTCTCCGGACGCGGCGGCTCGCTCACCGACTCGATCACGTCCACTTCCCAGGCCCGGCCGTCCCGGTGCACCACCCGCACCAGCCAGCGGCCCGCGCCGTCCGGCCGCTGCACCAGGGTCAGTGCCGCCGCCCCGGTCTCGCCGGTCGCCAGCCGCACCGCGTGCTCGGCCGCCTGGCCCGGACGCTCCCAGCCCGAGCAGCCCCGCGACCACTCCGGCACCATGTGCCCGGCCGCCGTCGCCGCCAGCACCTCCTTGGCGCTCTCCGGCGTCAGCCGCCCGTACGCGTAGCCGTACGGCAGCACCAGCATGGTGGGGGAGAAGCGGTGCCCGCCCAGGTGGGTCACCTCCCACACTTCGCTGTGCCCGGCCGCCGCCAGCTCGGCCGCGAGCGGACGGCCCAGCAGCGCGCAGCAGCGGTCCCGGCGGCCGTTGGTGCACACCAGGGCCAGCGGGCCGCCGACGTGCTCCACCCCGAAACCCGTGTGGTCGCCGACGCCCAGCGCCGCGAAGTCCAGCTCCAGCAGCTCCGCCGGGTCCCCGACCTGCGCCCGGCGCACCCAACCGCGGCCCGGCACCACGTGGGCCACGACCACCTCGTGCCGCGCGGTCGGCAGGCAGTCCGCGTGCCGGCCCGGCCGCCGGATCAGGGCCACCCGCACGCCGGTGCCCGCAGCGGCCGCCTCCAGGGCTCGCCCGACCGCCGTGTCGAGGTGGCTCTCGGCCAGCGCCTTCGCGCCCCACGGGCCGTTCTGCTCCAGCAGCAGCCAGGTGGTCGCGACCGCCGCCGTCGCGGTCAGCGGTTCCGAAAGTTCACGCGACACGGTCGCACAGGTGCTCACTTGGGCAAGGCTACCCTCAGCCGTTCGGGCCGGCCGGAGGGCCGGGAACAGGCCTCGGACGAGCCCGCGACGGCCCCGGACACGTCGGAGGGCGGGGCACCCACAGGCACCCCGCCCCCGAACCGGGCATCATGCCGGGCCGGGCATCATGCCGGGCCGGGCATCATGCCGGGCCGGCGTCACGCCGGACCCGCCACCACCGCGATCGGCGCCGCCACCGGGGTGCCCGAGCCGTCCCGGCGCGGGTCGCGCTCCGGCAGGTCGACCGGCGCGCCCTTGGCACCGGCCGCGCGGGCCGGGGCCGCACCCGCCCAGGCGAACGCCAGCGCGTCCTCGCCCCGCAGGAAGCGCTGGCAGCGGACGCCGCCGGTCGCCCGGCCCTTGCGCGGGTACTGCTCGAACGGAGTGACCTTCCAGGACGACTGCTCGTCACCGGACAGGGTGCCGGAGGCGCCCGCCACCGAGACCACCACCGCGTCCACGGCCGGATCCACCGCCGTGAACGACAGCACGCGCGCGCCGTCCGCCAGCTTGATGCCCGCCATGCCGCCCGCCGGACGACCCTGCGGACGGACCTGCCCCGCCGGGTAGCGCAGCAGCTGGGCGTCCGAGGTGATGAAGACCAGATCCTCCTCGCCGGTGCGCAGTTCGACAGCGCCCACCAGCTCGTCGCCGTCCTTGAGGGCGATCACCTCGAACTCGTCCTTGTTCGCCGGCCACTCCGGCACCACCCGCTTCACCACGCCCTGCACCGTGCCCAGCGCCAGCCCCGGCGACGACTCGTCCAGCGTGGTCAGCGCCAGCACCCGCTCCCCGGCCTCCAGCCGCAGGAACTCCCCAACCGCGGCGCCGCCCGCCAGCGTCGGCGACGGCATCGGCGGCAGCGCCGGCAGGTCGATCACCGGCAGCCGAAGCACCCGGCCCGCCGACGTCACCACACCCACGTCCGCCCGCGCCGTGGCCGGCACCGCCGACACGATCACGTCGTGCTTGGCCCGCTTCTCCGACAGCTCGAACGGCTCGCCGTCCGCCGTCCGCGCCAGCAGCCCCGTCGAGGACAGCAGCACCCGGCACGGGTCGTCCGCCACCTCCAGCGGCACCGACAGCGCCGCCGACGGGGCCGCCCCCGCCTCCAGCAGCACCGTGCGCCGCTCCGTCCCGAACTGCTTGGACACCGCGCCAAGTTCGGACGACACCACGCTGCGCAGCTTGGTGTCCGACTCCAGGATCTCGGTCAGCTCCGCGATCTCCGAGTTCAGCTTCGCCTTCTCCTGCTCCAGCTCCACCCGGTCGAACCTGGTCAGCCGGCGCAGCGGGGTGTCCAGGATGTAGCCGGTCTGCGTCTCCGACAGCGAGAAGCGCTCCATCAGGCGCTCCTTCGCCTGCTGGGCGTTGTCACTCGACCGGATGATCGCGATGACCTCGTCGATGTCGACCAGGGCCACCAGCAGACCCTCGACCAGGTGCAGCCGCTCCTCCCGCTTGCGGCGGCGGAAGTCGCTGCGCCGGCGCACCACCGTGAAGCGGTGGTCGACGTAGACCTCCAACAGCTCCTTCAGGCCCAGCGTCAGCGGCTGCCCGTCCACCAGCGCCACGTTGTTGATGCCGAAGGTCTCCTCCAACGGCGTCAGCTTGTAGAGCTGCTCCAGCAGCGCCTCCGGCACGAAGCCGTTCTTCACCTCGATCACCAGCCGCAGCCCGTGCTCGCGGTCGGTGAGGTCCTTGACGTCCGCGATGCCCTGCAGCTTCTTCGCGTTGACCAGGTCCTTGATCTTCGAGATGACCTTCTCCGGGCCGACGTTGTACGGCAGCTCGGTCACCACGATGCCCTTGCGGCGCGCCGTGACGTTCTCGATCGTCGTGGTCGCCCGGATCCTGAACGTGCCGCGACCCGACTCGTAGGCGTCCCGGATCCCCGACAGGCCGACGATCCGCCCGCCGGTCGGGAGGTCCGGACCGGGCACGAACCGCATCAGGGTGTCCAGGTCCGCGGTCGGGTGCTTGATCAGGTGCCGGGCCGCGGCCACCACCTCGGACAGGTTGTGCGGCGGCATGTTGGTCGCCATGCCGACCGCGATGCCCGTCGCACCGTTCACCAGCAGGTTCGGGAACGCGGCCGGCAGCGCCAGCGGCTCCTGCTCGCTGCCGTCGTAGTTCGGCCCGAAGTCGACGGTGTCCTCGTGGATCGACTCCACCATCGCCATCGAGGCCGCCGTCAGCCGCGACTCGGTGTAACGCATCGCCGCCGGCGGGTCGTCGTTGCCCAGCGAACCGAAGTTGCCGTGCCCGTCGATCAGCGGCAGCCGCATCGAGAACGGCTGCGCCATGCGCACCACCGAGTCGTAGATCGACTGGTCGCCGTGCGGGTGCAGCCGGCCCATCACCTCGCCCACCACGCGGGCGCACTTCACGTGCGCGCGGTCCGGGCGCAGGCCCATCTCGTTGGCCTGGTACAGGATCCGGCGGTGCACGGGCTTCAGACCGTCCCGCGCGTCGGGCAGCGCACGCGAGTAGATCACCGAGTAGGCGTACTCCAGGAAGGAGCCCTGCATCTCGTCCACGACGTCGACGTCGAGGATCCGCTCCTCGAAGTCTCCGGGCGGCGGGGTCTGCGAACTGCGGCGGGCCATCGCGGCGGGGCTCCCTTACGTGTCGCTGGCTGTGGCGGCGGCCGGTGGTCGGCCGGCCGTCGGGCGTCGGAACGGGCGGTGCCGTCCTGATGCACCGTCCTGCCGCCGCGACCGTCAACCGGACGCGACCGACAGGGCACGGCGCCCCCATTGTGGACCCTCGCGCCGACACTCCCGGTCAGCGGCCCTCTTCCGCCCCTGGCGAACGCCACTTCCGCGCGGACACAAACACGCCCCCCACGCGTTGCACCACAATGGGGGACGCCACACGAACCCCGACATCGACGACGGGAAGGACCCGAGCGCATGGCCAACCCGGCCCCCGCCTCCAGCCGAGGCATCGCCATCACCGAGCACCGCCTGGCCAACGGCCTGCGCGTCGTCCTCTCCGAGGACCGCCTCACCCCGGTCGCTGCGGTCTGCCTCTGGTACGACGTGGGCTCCCGCCACGAGGTCAAGGGCCGCACCGGCCTGGCCCACCTCTTCGAGCACCTGATGTTCCAGGGCTCCGCCAACGTCTCCAACAACGGCCACTTCGAGCTGGTCCAGGGCGCCGGCGGCTCGCTCAACGGCACCACCAGCTTCGAGCGCACCAACTACTACGAGACCATGCCCGCCCACCAGCTGGAGCTCGCCCTCTGGCTGGAGGCCGACCGGATGGGCTCGCTGCTCGCCGCCCTCGACGAGACGTCCATGGAGAACCAGCGCGCCGTCGTCAAGAACGAGCGCCGCCAGCGCTACGACAACGTCCCGTACGGCACGGCCTTCGAGAAGCTCACCGCGCTCTCCTACCCCGACGGCCACCCGTACCACCACACCCCGATCGGCTCGATGGCCGACCTCGACGCCGCCACCCTCGAGGACGCCCGCGCGTTCTTCCGCACCTACTACGCGCCCAACAACGCGGTGCTGTCCGTGGTCGGCGACATCGACCCCGAGCAGACCATCGCCTGGGTCGAGAAGTACTTCGGCTCCATCCCCGCCCACGACGGCAAGCGGCCGCCGCGCTCCGGCGAACTCCCCGACACCATCGGCCGCGAGCTGCGCCAGAACCTCGCCGAGGACGTCCCCTCCCGCGCCCTGATGGCCGCCTACCGCCTGCCGCACGACGGCACCCGGGAGGCCGACGCCGCCGACCTCGCGCTCACCATCCTCGGCAGCGGAGAGTCCAGCCGCCTCTACAACCGGCTCGTCCGTCGCGACCGCACCGCCGTCGCCGCCGGGTTCGGCCTGCTGCGCCTGGCCGGCGCCCCCAGCCTCGGCTGGCTCGACGTCAAGACCTCCGGCGACGCCACCATCGCGCAGATCGACGCCGCCGTCGACGAGGAGCTCGCCCGCTTCGCCGCCGAGGGCCCCACCCCCGAGGAACTCGAGCGCGCCCAGGCCCAGATCGAGCGCGAGTGGCTCGACCGGCTCACCACCGTCGCCGGCCGTGCCGACGAACTCTGCCGCTACGCCGTCCTGTTCGGCGACCCAAAGCTGCTGAACGACGCCCTCCCCAAGGTCCTCGACGTCACCGCCGAGGAGGTCCAGGCCGTCGCCAAGGCCCGGCTCCACCCCGACAACCGGGCCGTCCTCGTCTACGAGCCGACCGCCGCCGCTTCCGACGCCGCTTCCGAAGAGGAGGGTGCCGCCGTATGAGCACCGACTACGTCCCCGCGATGACCTTCCACCCCCAGCCCCAGCCCGGAACCCCCGGCCCGTGGGCCTTCCCCGCCCCCGAGCGCGCCGCCCTCGGCAACGGCATCACGGTGCTGCACTGCCACCGGCCCGGCCAGCAACTGGTCGCCGTCGAGGTCCTCCTCGACGCCCCGCTCGCCGCCGAACCCGAGGGCCTCGACGGCATCGCCGCGATCCTCGCCCGCGCCCTCAACGAGGGCACCGACACCCTCACCGCCGAGGAGTTCGCCGGCGAGCTGGAGCGCGCCGGGGCCACCCTGGACGCCCACGCCGACCACCCGTGCATCCGGGTCGCCCTGGAGGTCCCCGCCTCCCGGCTGCAGCGCGGCCTCACCCTGCTCGCCGACGCCCTGCGCGCCCCCGCCCTGCCCGCGGAGGAGATCGAGCGCCTGGTCGCCAACCGGCTCGACGAGATCGTCCACGAGCAGGCCAACCCCGCCCGGCGCGCCGCCAAGGCCCTCTACGCCGAGCTCTTCGACGCCGCGGACCGCCTCTCCCGGCCCCGCAGCGGCACCGCCGACACCGTCAAGTCGATCGACCGGGCCGCCGTCAAGGCCTTCTACGACGCCCACGTGCGGCCCGCGACCACCACCGTCGTGGTGGTCGGCGACCTCACCGGCGTCGACCTGCCCGCCCTGCTGGAGAGCACCCTCGGCACCTGGACCGGCAGCACCGCCGAGCCCTCCGTCCACGCCCCCGTCACCGGCGACGACCACGGCCGCGTCCTCATCGTCGACCGCCCCGGCTCCGTCCAGACCCAGCTGCTGATCGGCCGGATCGGCCCCGACCGCCACGACCCGGTCTGGGCCGCCCAGATCCTCGGCACCTACTGCCTCGGCGGCACCCTCACCTCCCGCCTCGACCGCGTCCTGCGCGAGGAGAAGGGCTACACCTACGGCGTCCGGGCCTTCGCCCAGCCGCTGCGCTCCGCCGCCGACGGCACCGGCCGCTCGCTGCTCGCCATCAGCGGCTCGGTGGACACCGCCTCCACCGCCCCCGCGCTCGCCGACACCTGGACCATCCTGCGCACCCTCGCCGCCGAGGGCCTCACCGACGCCGAGCGCGACGAGGCGGTGCAGTTCCTGGTCGGCGTCGCGCCGCTGAAGTACGAGACGGCGGGCTCGGTCGCAGGGACCCTGGCCGACCAGGTCGAGCAGCACCTCGCCGACGACTACCAGGCCGAGGTCTACCGCCAGCTGGCCGAACTGCCCACCGCCGCGGCCACCGAGGCCGTGGTCGCGGCCTTCCCGCCGGACCGCCTGGTCACCGTGCTGGTCGGCGACGCCGCCGCGATCGAGGCGGACGTGCGGGCGCTCGGCATCGGCGAGGTCACCGTCGTCAGCTGACGCCGTGAGCCGTCGTACCCCGGCCCGGTGGAGCACCCGCTCCGCCGGGCCGGACGCGTTTTTAAATCCGTTGCGGGCCCGTCCCGTTCCGTGGATAGATGTTCCCCGACGCACAGAGCGTGCGAACTGCGGACACAACGAAGGGAGGCGGTCACCATGCGGGTCGAGCGAACCATACGACGACGCTCCCCAAGGCCGTTCCTCCCCTGCTCCGCTCCGGCTGCCTGAGCGCAGCCCCTCCCGAACTTCCCCGAGCCGCGCCGGGATTCTCTTTCGCGCGGCAGCACTTCTTCCGAACCCCCCGACCGCTGGAGGTCGTTCAACCATGACGTACACCGAAGTACCCGGCATCCGGGTCCCGATCCGGATGTGGACCGACCCGGCGACGGTCGAGGGCGCGGCCATGCAGCAGCTGCGCAACATCAGCTCCCTGCCCTGGTTGCACGGCCTCGCCGTGATGCCCGACGTCCACCTGGGCAAGGGCGCGACCGTCGGCTCCGTCATCGCCATGAAGGGCGCGGTCTGCCCGGCGGCCGTCGGCGTCGACATCGGCTGCGGCATGAGCGCGGTGAAGACCTCCCTCACCGCCAAGGACCTCCCGGACGACCTCTCCGGCCTGCGCTCCAAGATCGAGCAGGCCATCCCGGTCGGCCGAGGCCTCCACACCGAGCCGGTCGACCCGACCAAGCTGCACGGTTTCCGCGCGGCGGGCTGGGACGACTTCTGGCAGCGCTTCGACGACATCGCGGAGGACGTCAAGTGGCGCCGCGAGCGGGCGATGCAGCAGATGGCGACGCTTGGCGGAGGAAATCACTTCATCGAAGTGTGCGTTGATGCGACTGGCGTGGTCTGGCTGATGCTGCACTCCGGCTCCCGCAACATCGGCAAGGAACTGGCGGAGCACCACATGGGGGCAGCCCGCTCGCTGCCGCACAACCAGGGCCTGGTCGACCGGGACCTGGCGGTCTTCCTCGCGAAGACCCCGGAGATGGCCGACTACCGCCAGGACCTCTTCTGGGCGCAGGAGTACGCGAAGCACAACCGGGCCCTGATGATGGCGCTCCTCCAGGGCGTCGTCCGAGGTGAGTTCGCCAAGGCGCAGGTCACCTTCGACGAGGTGATCAGCTGCCACCACAACTACGTGGCGGAGGAGCGGTACGACGGCGTCGACCTGCTGGTGACCCGTAAGGGCGCGATTCGGGCCGGATCCGGCGACTACGGGATCATCCCGGGTTCGATGGGGACGGGTTCCTACATCGTGCGCGGCCTGGGCAACGCGGCGTCGTTCAACTCCGCCTCACACGGCGCCGGCCGGAAGATGAGCCGCACCGCCGCGAAGAAGCGGTTCACCACGCGCGATCTGGCTGAGCAGACCAAGGGCGTGGAGTGCCGCAAGGACAGTGGCGTGGTGGACGAGATCCCGGGCGCCTACAAGTCCATCGAGAAGGTCATCGAGCAGCAGAAGGACCTGGTCGAGGTGGTCGCGCACCTCAAGCAGGTGATCTGCGTCAAGGGCTGAGAAGGCCGCGAGTCCCGCTGACAGCAGATCGGGGTGCCGCCACGATGTGGCGACACCCCGATCGGGCGGTTGCGGGGGCTCAGGCCGCGGCCGGGAGCTCGTCGAGGCCTTCGGCGACGAGCTTGGCGAGGCGGTCGAGGGCCTCGTCGGCGTTGGGGGCGTCGGAGGCCAGGATGACCTCCTCGCCGCCCTGGGCGCCGAGGGCGAGCAGGCCGAGCATGGAGGCGGCGTTGACGGGGTTGCCGCCCGGCTTGGCGATGGTGATCGGCACGCCGGTGGCCGTGACGGCCCGGACGAAGACGGAGGCGGGACGGGCGTGCAGGCCCTCGGCCCAACCGATGGTGACGCGGCGCTCGGCCATGAGACGTGCCTTTCCGGTGAAGCTGGTCACGGCCGTGCTCGGGGGAGCGGGGGAAACGGCCGTGTTGTCTAGACCAGTGTTGCACGCAGACAACCTCCGCGAGGCGTCGCGTTCGGGACTTGTGATTGTTTCTTTTCGGGGCATAAGGCCCGGCCAACGGCCGTGTCCACCCTGCCGTGGGCACGCGCCCGGCGCCATTCGGCCCGCCGCCGGATAACCTGACGATTGTGGAAGACCCGGCGGTGGCGAACCCCGCGCAACCCGACTATCCGCAGCACTGGGAAGCCGACGTCCTGCTGCGCGACGGCGGTACGGCCCGGATCCGGCCGATCACCCCCGGCGACGCCGGGCGGCTGGTGGAGTTCTACGAGCAGGTCTCGGACCAGTCCAAGTACTTCCGCTTCTTCGCCCCGTACCCGCGGCTCTCCGACAAGGACGTCCGCCGCTTCACCCACCACGACTTCGTGAACCGGGTCGGCCTCGCCGTGGTGGTCCGGGACCACTTCATCGCCACCGTCCGCTACGACCGGATCGACGCCGAGGGCCGCCCCTCCGACGACGGCACCGACGCCGAGGTCGCCTTCCTGGTCCAGGACGCCCACCAGGGCCGCGGCGTGGCCTCCGCCCTGCTGGAGCACATCGCGGCGGTGGCCCAGGAGCGCGGCATCCGCCGCTTCCAGGCCGAGGTGCTGCCGGAGAACCGCAAGATGGTGAAGGTCTTCACCGATGCCGGCTACACCCAGCGCCGCAGCTTCGCCGACGGCGTGGTGCACCTGGAGTTCGACCTCGAACAGACCGACCGCTCGCTCGCCGTGATGCGCGCCCGCGAGCACCGTGCCGAGGCCCGCTCGGTGCAGCGGCTGCTGACCCCGCGCTCGGTGGCCGTGCTCGGGGTCTCCCGCAATCCGCAGACCGTCGGCCGGGCCCTGCTACGCGACCTGCTCGGCAGCTTCGACAGCGAGTTCGAGAGCCGGTACGAGCCCAAGGACGCCCCGCGCGCCGTGTACGCGGTGAACCGCAGCGCCCCGCCCGGCACCGAGCTGGACGGCGTCCCGGTGCACCGTTCGATTCTGGACATTCCCGGACCGGTCGACCTCGCGGTGATCGCCGTCCCCGAGAGCGCCGTCCCGGCGGCCGTCGCCGAGTGCGGCGCGCACGGCGTGCAGGGCCTGGTGGTGGTCACCGCCGGCTACGCGGAGACCGGCCCGGAGGGCCGCGACCGCCAGCGCGCCCTGGTCCGCCAGGCCCGCGCGGCGGGCATGCGGGTGATCGGCCCGAACGCCTTCGGCCTGATCAACACCGACCCCGACCGCCCGCTGAACGCCTCGCTCGCCCCGCACCTGCCGTCCCGCGGCGGCTACGGGATCTTCTGCCAGTCCGGGGCCATCGGCGTGGCCCTGCTGGAGTCCGCCCACCGGCGCGGCCTGGGCATCTCCTCCTTCGCCTCGGTCGGCAACCGCGCGGACGTCTCCGGCAACGACTTCCTCCAGTACTGGGCCGAGGACGAGTCCACCGAGGTGGTGCTGCTGTACCTGGAGTCCTTCGGCAACCCCCGCAAGTTCACCCGGATCGCGCGCCGACTGGCCACCGCCAAGCCGGTGGTCGTGGTCAAGGGGGCCCGCCACACCGGCAGTCTGCCGCCCGGCCACGCCGTCCCGGCCACCGCAACCGGCCTGCGCGACGCCACCGTGGACGCCCTGTTCGAGCAGGCCGGGGTGACCAGGGTGGCGACCATCACCGAACTGTTCGACACCGGTGAGCTGCTCGGCCAGCAGCCGCTGCCGCCCGGGGACCGGGTCGCCGTGGTCGGCAACTCCGACTCCCTCGGGCTGCTCACCTACGACGCCTGCCTGAGCGCCGGACTGCGTCCGCGCACGCCCGTCGACCTCACCACCGGCGCGACCGGTGAGAACTTCCGGATCGCCCTGGACGTCGCGCTCAGCGACCCCGCCGTGGACGCGGTGATCGCCGTCGCCATCCCGCCGATCGGCACCTCCGCGCACGCCTTCATGGGCGGCCGGCTGACCGGCTCGGACGACCCGGAGTTGGGCTCGGACGACCCGGAGATCGCCACCGCCCTGCTCGAAGCGGGCGAGCGCGCGCGGGGATTGGGCAAGCCCCTGGTGCTGGCCCACCTGGCCCTGACCGACCTGCCGACCCGGCTGCGCCCGGGCGGAATCCCGGCCTACCCGGCGCCCGAGCGCGCCGTACGCGCCCTCGCGCACGCCGTGCACTACGCCCAGTGGCGCCGCCGTACCGCCGCGGCGGAGGAGACGGCGCGCGTCCCCGACCTGGACCGGATCGACGAGCCCGGCGCCCGCACCCTGGTGGAGGCGGCGCTCAGCACCCGCAGCGCAGTTGCCGCGCGCACCCAGCCCGGCGGCGCCCGGATCACCCTGTCCGACGCCGAGTCCCGGCTGCTGCTGGCCCGCTACGGCATCGACGTCTCGCCGACGCTGCCCGCCCCGGACGAGGAGGCCGCCGTCCGGGCCGCCGAGCAGCTCGGCTACCCGGTGGCCCTGAAGGCGACGGCCCCGCACCTGCGCCACCGCCCCGACCTGGGCAGCGTCCGGCTGGACCTCACCGGCGAGCCGGGCCTGCGCCGCGCCCACCGCGAACTGGACGCCCTGCTCGGCGGCGCGGTCGGGGCCCAGCTGGTGGTGCAGCGGTTGGCCCCGCGCGGGGTGGACACCGTGATCGGCGCCACCGTCGACCCGGCGGTCGGCGCGATCCTGTCCTTCGGCCTGGCCGGCGCCCCCGCCGAGCTGCTGGGTGACGTCGCCCACCGCCTCGTCCCGGCCACCGACCAGGACGTCGCCGGGCTGATCCGGGAGGTCCGGGCGGCGCCGCTGCTGTTCGGCTGGCGCGGCGCCGAGGCGGTGGACACCGACGCGCTGGAGGAGCTGCTGCTGAGGGTGTCGCAGCTGGTGGACGACGTTCCGGAGATCGCCTCGGTGGACCTCGAACCGGTGGTCGTCGGCCCGCACGGGCTGGCGATCCTGGGGGCGCGGGTGCGGGTCGCGCCGCTTCCGATCCGCAGCGATCTGGGTCCGCGCGCGATGAGCACGCTGTAACCTTCCTTGGTTGCGCCTGCCCGTGGGCGCTGATGTCCGAAGCTCGGCGCCGCGCCGCCCGCTTCGTCGGCGGACCATGCCAGGATGGAGTTATGGCGAAGACCGGTACCACCACCACTCAGGACCTGCGCTCGGCGATCGAGCGCAGCGGCTACTACCCGGCCCTGGTGTCCGAGGCGGTGGAGTCCGCGGTGGGCCCGGAGCCGATCAGCTCCTACCTGGTGCACCAGGAGACGACCTTCGACTCCAACGAGGTGCGCCGGCACGTGACGGTGCTGGTGCTGACCCCGACCCGGTTCGTGGTGAGCCACACCGACGAGCAGTCCGGTGACGCGGGTAGCCCGGCCGTGCCGTTCGCGACCACCTCGACGGAGAGCGTCCGGCTGGACCGGATCGGCTCGGTCGTGCTGAGCCGGATGGTGGCCAACCCGGAGACGTACACCCCCGGCACGCTGCCGCGTGAGGTGGTGCTGACGATCGGCTGGGGTGCGGTGCAGCGCCTGGACCTGGAGCCGGCCGGCTGCTCCGACCCGAACTGTGAGGCCGACCACGGCTACACCGGCTCGGCGACGGCCGACGACCTCTCGCTGCGGGTGAGCGAGGCCGGGGACGGCCCGGAGACGGTGGCCCAGGCGCTGGTGTTCGCCCGGGCGCTGTCCGACGCGACGATCGACAACGGCCCGAGGGTCTGAGGCCCGGCCGAGCCCCGCCGTTCGCGCCCCCGTTTCCTGTTCGCGCCCTCGTTCGCGTCTCCGGCCGCGTGCCCGGCCGCGTTCCCGACCGCTACGAATCCGGTTCCATGTCCTTCGCACCCCCCGACGGCTACGACGCCTTCGAGATCCTCGACCCGGCCGACGCTCCCGCGCCCCCGTACGGCAGCGGCTCGCTCTGCGACCTGCTGCCCTCGGTGGCGGCGGGCCTGGGCGTCCCGGGGTTCACCGCGACCCTGCCGATCGCCCCGGCCGACCGGGCGGTGGTGTTCCTGGTGGACGGCCTCGGCTGGGAGCTGCTGCTGCGCCACCCCGAGTACGCGCCGTTCCTGTCCTCGCTGGCCGCGAGCTCGCTGGGCGGCACCGGCCGTCCGCTGACCGCGGGCTTCCCGTCGACCACCGCGACCTCGCTGGCCTCTGTCGGCACCGGGACGCCGCCGGGCCTGCACGGCCTGGCCGGGTACACGGTGGCGGTGCCGGGAGCCGACTACCTGATGAACCAGCTGCGCTGGCAGCCGCACACTGACCCGCAGGTCTGGCAGCCGTACCCGACGGTGTTCGAGCAGACCCACCGGGCCGGGGTGGCCACCGCCCAGGTGTCCTCCCCGCTGTTCGCCCAGACTCCGCTGACCAGGGTGGCGCTGTCCGGCGGCACCTTCCTGGGCCGTACCACCGGCGAGGAGCGGATGGACCTGGCCGCCTCCTGGCTGGCCGAGCACGACCGGGCACTGGTGTACACCTACGTCAGCGAGCTGGACGGCGCGGGCCACCGTTTCGGGGTGGACTCCGACGAGTGGCGGATGACGCTGGACGCGGTGGACCGGCTGGCCCGCCGGCTGGCCGAGCAGCTGCCGCCGCGCTCGGCGATGTACGTGACCGCGGACCACGGCATGATCGACATCGCGCCCGAGGACCGGATCGACTTCGACGAGGACTGGGAGCTCGGTGCCGGCGTCGCCCTGCTCGGCGGCGAGGGCCGGGCCCGGCACGTGTACGCGGTGCCGGGCGCCGCGGCCGACGTGCACACGGTCTGGAGCGAGGTGCTGGGCGACCGGATGTGGGTGGCCACCCGGGACGAGGCGATCGCCGCCGGCTGGTTCGGCCCGACCGTCGACGAGCGGGTGTACCGGCGGATCGGCGACGTGGTCGCCGCGGCGCGCGACGACATCGCGATCATCGCCTCCCGCAACGAGCCCGGCGAGTCCGCGATGATCGGCCTGCACGGCTCGATGACCCCGGTCGAGCAGTTCGTGCCGCTGCTCGAAGTCCGTCGCTGAGCCTGACCCTTGACTGCTGCGTGCCCGAACCCCCTTGATGTGAAAGGCCTTTGCTCCACCCATGGCTGAACTGGTGTTCTTCTCGGGCACGATGGACTGCGGCAAGTCGACGCTGGCGCTGCAGATGGACCACAACCACGCCGCGCGCGGTCGGCAGGGCGTGATCCTGACCCGCAACGACCGGGCCGGCGCCGCCACCATCTCCAGCCGGCTGGGCCTGCGCGCCGACGCGGTCGAGGTGACGGACGACTTCGACTTCCACGCCCACGTGGTGCACCGGCTCTCGGCGGGCGGCCGGGTGGACTACCTGATCTGTGACGAGGCGCAGTTCTTCGCCGCCGAGCAGGTCGACCAGCTGGCCCGGGTGGTGGACGAACTGGACATCGACGTCTACACCTTCGGCATCACCACGGACTTCCGCACCCGGCTGTTCCCGGGCTCGCAGCGACTGATCGAGCTGGCCGACCGGGTCGAGGTGCTGCAGGTCGAGGCGCTGTGCTGGTGCGGCGCACGGGCGACCCACAACGCCCGTACGGTCGGCGGGGTGATGGTGGTCGAGGGCGCCCAGGTGGTGATCGGCGACATCTCGGTGGCCGAGGACGAGGTCGGCTACGAGGTGCTCTGCCGCCGCCACCACCGCCGTCGGCTGACCGCCGCGACCGCCCGCGCCTCGGTGCTCTCCCCGGACGTCCTGCCGTTCGAGGAGCAGCAGGTCTGACCGGCGAGTGGGCGGGTCACGGCGCTTCGAGCACCGAGAAGTGCCCGCCCTGGGGGTCGGCCAGCCGAGCGGCGCGGCCGCGGGCGGTGTCCTGCGGCTCCACCAGGACGCGGCCGCCGAGTTCGACCGCCTGGCGGGCGGTCAGTGCGGCGTTCCGGACGGCGAAGTGGGTGCGCCAGCGCGGCGGGTGGCCGCGCAGGTCGGCGTGGTGGCGGATGCCGGCGACCGGGCGCCCGTGCACCAGCAACGCGGTCTCGTCGGCGTCGTCCCGGACCGGCCGGTCGAGCACGGTGCCGTAGAAGGCGGCGGCACCGTCGGCGTCCGGGGTGAGCAGCTCGGCCCAGGCGGGGCCGCCGGGGTCCTCCCCGGCTTCCCGGCCGAGGTGCTCCTCGGCCTGCCAGAGGCCGAAGACGGCGCCGGAGACGTCGGAGGCGATGGCCATCCGCCCGGCGCGTTCGGCCTGCACCGGCCCGACCGCGACGGTGCCGCCGCATTCGCGCACCAGCTGGGCGGTGCGGTCGGCGTCGTCCACGGCGAAGTAGGTGGTCCACTGCACCGGGAAGCCGGTGGCGGTGGAGACGCCGAGGCCGGCGACGGGGGTGCCGTCGAGCTCGGCCCGGACGTAGGCGCCGAGTTGGCCGGGCCCGGGGGAGTACGTCCAGCCGAGCAGTTCGCCGTAGAAGGCGCGGGCGCCGGGCAGGTCGTCGGTCAGCAGGCTGACCCAACAGGGCGTGCCCTGGGCCAGTCGGAGTTCCACCGCGGGCAATGCGGGCCTCCTCACGGGTGGTTGGCGCACGGAAATCCTCGCGCGCGAGGGTGATGCTTCCACTCTGGCGCGCGCCCAACCCTCGACCCGCGCGGAAAGTCCGGCAAAGAGCGCACAAAGAGCCGTGGTCGGGGCGCGCCGCGCGACAATGGCCGGCATGACCACCTTCATTGACGGTTCCCCGCTGATCTCCGCGGCCGGGCTGCGGGAGGCGCTCGCCTCCGCAAACCCGCCGGTGCTGCTGGACGTGCGCTACCAGTTGGTCGGCGCCGCGCCGGGCGGCCCGACCGCGGCCGAGGAGTACCGGGCCGGGCATCTGCCCGGCGCCCACTTCGTCGAGTTGGACCGGGACCTCGCGGCCCCGCCCGGCGCTCCTGGTCGGGGTGGGCGCCACCCGCTGCCTGACCCGGAGGAGTTCGGCGCGGCGATGCGCGGCTTCGGGGTGAGCGCCGGGCGCCCGGTCGTGGTGTACGACGGTGCGGCGTCGATGGCGGCGGCCCGGGCCTGGTGGCTGCTGCGCTGGGCCGGGCACCGGGACGTCCGGGTGCTGGACGGCGGTTTCGCGGCCTGGCGGTCGGCCGGGCTGCCGGTGACGGCCGAGCTGTCGGAGCCGGCGGAGGGTGACTTCAAGCCCGTCCCGGGGCAGTTGCCGACGGTGGACGCGGACGGCGCCGCGGCCTGGGCGCGCGAAGCCCTGCTGCTGGACGCCCGGTCGGGGGAGCGCTACCGGGGCGAGACCGAGCCGGTGGACCCGCGGGCCGGGCACGTTCCGGGCGCGGTGTCGGCGCCGACCTCCGAGAACGTGGGCCCGGACGGGAGGTTCCGCCCGGTCGCCGAACTGCTGGCCCGGTTCGCGGCGTTGGGCGCGGAGGAGGGCAAGGTCGCGGTGTACTGCGGTTCGGGAGTGACGGCGGCTCACCAGATCCTGGCGATGGCGGCGGCGGGCCTGGACGCCACGCTGTACCCGGGCTCGTGGAGCGAGTGGTCGAGCGACGCGAGCCGCCCGGTGGCGGTGACCGACCAGCCGGGCTGAGCCCGGACACGCCGGAGGGGCGGGAGGTCCGGCCTCCCGCCCCTCCGGCATGTCCGGGGACTCACTCCTGCTTCTTGCGCCGACTGCCGAAGACGATCTCGTCCCAGCTGGGCACGGTGGCCCGGCGCCCGGGCCGGACGCCGTCCGCCTCGGCCTGCCGGTCGGTGGTGCCGACCAGGCGCTCGCGGTGCGGGGCGACGGCTCGCGGCATCAGGATGTCGGCGTAGGCCGAGCCCGCGCCGACCGCCGGGGCGGCGGCCGCGGCCGGCTCCTCGCTCTCCTCGGCGACCTCGGCGGGTACCGGTTCGATCGGGGCGGGGCCGCCGACGGCGAGGTCGCCGCGGAAGGCGGGGACCACGTCGAGCAGGCTGGTCAGCGAGTCCCGGGACTCGGCGGTGGCCTCGCGCGACTCGCGGACCTCGCGGGCCGACATGATGCGGTCGGCGGAGGGCCGGTCGATCATCGGGCGGGGCGGCCGGTCCTGGGGGAGCCGGGCGATCCGCGGGATGAACGGGAAGACCGAGTCCTCCTCGCGCTCGACGGACTCGCCGATCAGCGCCCGGGCCTCGTCGTCGTTGGGCTGGACCAGGCGCCGGGGCGGGTCGTACGTCCAGGAGGCGCTGCGGCCCTCGCCGTCGGCGCGGTAGGAGAGGATGACCTCCCAGGTGCCGTCGTCGCGCCGCCAGGAGTCCCAGCGCTCGGTGTCCTTCTCGGCGCCGCGCAGGGCGAGGCGTTCGGCCACGGCCTCGCCGAGCTGCGGTCCGGGGGACTCGCCGTTGCGGCGGATGGCGGTCTTGCGGGCGCGCTCGGCCATGAAGGCGCGCTCGGCGAGGACCGGTCCTTCGAAGCGGCGGACGCGGTCGACGGAGATGCCGGCGGCCTGGGCGACCTCCTCGGCGGAGGCACCGGCTCGTATCCGGGCCTGGATGTCCCGGGGGCGGAGGTGGCTCTCGACCTCGATCTCGATCTGGCCGAGGCGCGGCCGGTCGCCGCGGATGGCGGCGCGCAGCCGCTCGTCGATGGGGAGGGTGTACTCCGTGCTGTCGGCAGCCTTGAGCACCAGCCGTGTGCCGTCGTTGCTGACGGCCACAACCCGCAGTTCGGGCACGGTTACCTCCCGGGTGGTGCCTGCCGACGTCACCTGCGTCGCTGCTCCCGTACTGAGTGTGGCCTGCCCACTCGCGACTGGCCACAACCTTGCTGAGTTCCCCGGCGTGTCGGGCTTACGCCCCGCCACACCGCTGTGGCACGGTTGCCTTTTTGCCACGTCATCCGTCGACGTCGCGCCTGGGTGTCCCGGCCGTCCTCGCACGCGGAGTGTTCGCGACGATCCGGGACCGGCGTCGCCGTGCGTGCCCGTTCCGTGGCTCTTCGTCAAGCTGCCAGTGAAGGCACAGTCGACATGTCGACCCAGGGCTCGGGCTTTACGAACAGTACTCCATTCGTGGCATCCGAAGGGGCGGCTCGCCGCTCAAGTCTCCCGCGATTCACGGGAATCTCAAGAGCGCGCGCCCCCAACAGCGGACCATCGCCGGATGAACGGTGATCATCTTCACACAATCCGGGCGCGAAGAACCGCATTTTCGTCCCTTGTGTCCTTCTTTGGGCAAGATGGAGAGGCTTGTTCGAGTATCAGTCGTACGGACCGAGGGATGTTGATGCCGGAGCGGAGCCCCGCCGAGGAGGGCGGCAAGGAGGAGCGCAAGCGGATCGATCTGAGTGTGGCTCAGGTCGTGGCGAGCGCGTTGGCCGCGGTGGTGGGCGCACTGCTCGCCTCCGAACTCGGCGTGTACGGCACGATCATGGGCGCGGCCGTGGTCAGCATCGGGGCCACCACGGGCGGCGCGGTGTTCCAGCACGTGTTCCGGCGGACCGGCGAGCAGCTGCGCGACGCGGTGGACCGCGGGCCGAACCAGACCGTGAACACCCTGCGCCAGGTGCCGGCCGGTCCGGAGCGGCCCGAGCCGTCGGCGGAGCTGCCCGCCGGACCGCCGGTGATCACCTCGGAGTGGAACGAGCCGCAGGTGGTGCGGGCGCGCCGGCGGTTGGGGTGGCGGGGTTACGCGGCGGTGTCCGGGCTGGTGTTCGTGCTGGCGATGACGCCGATCGTGGCGTTCGAGCTGGCCACCGGGCAGCCGGTGTCGGCGACGGTCAAGGGCGAGTCCGGTAACGGCACGTCCTTCGGCGGCACGGTGGCGCCCAAGGACCAGGCGCCCAAGGACGCCCCGGCGGAGCGGCCGTCCACCGGGGGCGGCGGGCGCGGCCCGGAGACCACGCCGTCCGGCGCCGCCACGGCCCCGGCGACCACCCGGCCGACCCGGGAGCCGAGCCCGACCCCGAGCGGCGGCACCGGCGGGCAGGGCGGCGACTCCTCGCCCTCGGCGGGCCCGAGCGCGAGCCCGTCCGCCGGGGCCTCCCCGTCGGCGGGCGGCGGCGCGAAGCCCACCGGCGGGACGACGCCCCAGCCGCCGCTGCCGACCGACGCCCCGGCGAACGCGACCGTCGCCCCTCCGCCGGCCGGAACCGCCGCGCCGTAGGGGTCAGGCCCCCAGCACCCGCCGCAGGTAGTCGTTGCCGAACAGGCGCTGGGGGTCGACCTCGTCGCGCAGCGCCGTGAAGTCGGCGAAGCGGGGGTAGACGCCGGCCAAGTACTCGGCGTCGCGGGTGTGCAGCTTGCCCCAGTGCGGGCGGCCCTGATGGGCGGTCATCAGCTGTTCCACCCCGGTGAAGTAGCCCTGGTCACGGGTGCCCCGGTAGAGGTGGACGGCGATGTAGGCGCTGTCCCGGCCGGAGGCGGTGGAGAGCCAGAGGTCGTCGGCGGGGGCGAAGCGCACCTCGACCGGGAAGCCGACCCTCCAGTCGGAGCGTTCGACCAGGGCCTTCAGCTCGCGCAGCACCTCGGCGACGGCCGCGCGCGGCACGGCGTACTCCATCTCCAGGAAACGGACCTTGCGCGGGCTGGTGAACACCTTGTACGCGGTGTCGGTGTAGCTGCGGTCGGACCAGGCGCGGCTGGCGAGCGAGGCGATCGAGGGGATGGTGCCGGGGAAGCGGCGGCCGACCCGGCAGGCGCCCTCCCAGACGGTGTTGGAGAGGAAGTCGTCCTCCAGCCACTCCTTGAACCGGGGCAGCGGGGCGGCCGGGCCCTGGCTGCGGTTGTTGCGCTTGGTGGAGCAGCGGTCGGTGTGCGGGAACCAGTAGAACTCGAAGTGCTCGTTGACGGCGGTGAGGTCGTCGAGGCGTTCGAGCACCTCGTCGAAGCCCATCGGCTGCTCGTGGGCGGTGAGCAGGAAGGCCGGTTCGACGCCGAAGGTGAGGGCGGTGATCACCCCGAGGGCGCCGAGTCCGAGCCGGGCGCCCTGGAAGAGTCGGGGGTTCTCGGTGGGGGAGCAGTGCCGGACGGTGCCGTCGGCGAGCACGATCTCCAGGGCGCGGATCTGGGCGGCGAGCGAGCCGGAGTCGCGGCCGGTGCCGTGGGTGCCGGTGCTGGTGGCGCCGGCGACGGTCTGGACCTCGATGTCGCCCATGTTGGTCAGGGAGAGGCCCTCGGCGGTGAGGATCCGGTTGAGCCGGCTCAGCGGGAGGCCGGATTCGACGGTGATGGTGCCGGCCTCGCGGTCGATCTCGCGGACGGCGGTGAGCGCGTGCGGCCGGACCAGCAGGCCGTCGCCTGGTGAGGCGATCGCGGTGAAGGAGTGGCCGGAGCCGACGGCCTTGACGCTGCGGCCCTGTTCGGCGGCGCGCCGGATCTCCCTGGCCAGTTCCTCCGCGGTGCCGGGGGTGGCGCTCCGGGCCGGTCGGGCGCTCTGGTTGCCGGCCCAGTTGGTCCACCGGGTGCGGGTCGCGGTGCTGGCCTGGGGCATCTGCGCTGCCTCCTGCTCCGTGGCCGAACAGGGTCGGCGCGGTCTGCGGCGGCGCGGCCGCCCCAGGGCCCGTCCGCGGTGTCCGGGAGGCGGGCCCTACCCGCGGGTAGGGCCACGGGTAGGGCGAGATTAGTCAGTTCACCGTTCGGCGTCTACGGGTCGGTCGACCGTTCCGCCGGCCGTCCCGGCGGGCTGTTCGGCGCCGAGTCCGGCGCGCAGCCGGCCGAGTCCGGCCAGGGCGGCGAGCACCCCGAGTGCGCCGGCGGCCAGCGGCACCCAGTAGCCCGCGGCGGCGCCGGAGGCGTCGACGACCCAGCCGCCGGCCGAGGAGCCGGCCGCGACGCCGAGGGCGAGCCCGGTGGTGGTCCAGGTCATGCCCTCGGTGAGCTGGGCGGCCGGGACGAGCCGTTCGACCAAGGCCATCGCGGTGATCAGGGTGGGGGAGATGGCGATGCCGGCGACCAGTAGGGCGCCGCCGACGGCGACCAGTCCGCCGATCCCGTGCACCGCGTGGGCGACCAGCAGCAGCGGCACCATGCTGAGCGCCATGAAGAGCACGCCGAGGAAGAACCGCATGGCCATCGAGCCGGAGGGCTTGACGGCGCCGAACACCACCCCGGCCACGCAGGAGCCGAGCGCCCACAGTGCGAGGATCACGCTGGAGATCGACTTGTGTCCCTGGGCCTCGGAGAAGGCGACGGTGACCACTTCGACCGAACCGAAGATCGCCCCGGTGGCGACGAAGGTGAGGATCAGTACCTGAAGGCCGCGGTTGCGGATGACCGAGCGGCCCTCGTGCCGGGCGGCCTCGTGTACCGGGGGCTCGGTGGAACGCTGGCCGGCGAACAGCAGCACGCCGACGGCGAGGAAGATCCCGGCGAGCAGCACGCCGGCCTCCGGGAAGACGGAGGTGGCCAGGCCGATGGAGAGGATCGGGCCGACGATGAAGCAGACCTCGTCGACCACGGCCTCGAAGGAGTACGCGGTGTGCAGCCGGTCGGCGTCCTCGCGGTAGAGGTGGGCCCAGCGGGCGCGGACCATCGCGCCGGTGCTCGGCATCACGCCCATGCCGGCGGCGAAGACGAACAGCGTCCAGTCCGGGGCGTTCAGCCGGGCGCTGAGCAGCAGGCCGACGACGGCGCCGATGGTGAGGGCCATGGCCGGGACGATGATCTTCGCCTGGCCGTGCCGGTCCACCAGCCGGGAGACCTGGGGGCCCAGGACCGCGGCGGAGACCGCGAGGGTCGCCGAGACCAGGCCGGCCACGCCGTACGAGCCCCGCAGTTGGGACAGCATGGTCACGATGCCGATGCCGGTCATGGAGATCGGCAGCCGGGAGACGAAACCGGTGGACGAGAAGGCCACGGTGCCGGGCGCGGCGAATATTCGGCGGTAGCTGGACAGCACGTGAGCTCCGGGCGGGGGGTAAGGAACAAGGATGGTCTAGACAGATTACGTACGTTGGCAAACGGTATTTTCCGGACGCCCGCGCGGCCCCGGCGCCGACGCCCGACCCCTCAGTGGCAGGATCGGAGCCATGTCCGACGCGCGCAAACCCTCCGCCTCCGGCGCCGCCCCGTACGACGCCCTGCTGTTGCTCTCCTTCGGCGGGCCCGAGGCCCCCGAGGACGTCGTCCCGTTCCTGGAGAACGTCACCCGGGGCCGCGGCATCCCCAAGGAACGGCTGAAGGAGGTGGGCAAGCACTACTTCATGTTCGGCGGCGTCAGTCCGATCAACGAACAGAACCGGGAGCTGCTCGCCGCCCTGCGCAAGGACTTCGCCGAGCACGGGCTGGACCTCCCGGTCCACTGGGGCAACCGGAACTGGGCCCCGTACCTGGTGGACATCCTGCGGGAGATGGCCGCGGACGGCCACCGCCGGATCGCCGTGCTCGCCACCAGCGCCTACGCCGGCTACTCGGGCTGCCGCCAGTACCGGGAGAACCTGGCCGACGCGCTGGCCACCCTGGCCGAGGAGGGCGTCCCGGCGCTGACCGTCGACAAGCTGCGCCACTTCTACAACCACCCCGGCTTCGTCGAGCCGATGATCGACGCCGCCCTGGCCGCCCTGGCCGAGCTGCCCGCCGAGGTGCGGGACGGCGCCCGGCTGGCCTTCACCACCCACTCCATCCCGGACGCGATGGCCGAGACCTCCGGCGCCCCGGACGACCCGGCCCGCGGCACGCCCGGCGGCGCCTACGTCGCCCAGCACCTGGAGGTGGCCCGGCTGATCGCCGCGGCCGTCGCCGAGCACACCGGCGTGGCCGACCGGCCGTGGCAGCTGGTGTTCCAGAGCCGCAGCGGCGCCCCGCACATCCCGTGGCTGGAGCCGGACATCTGCGACCACCTGGAGGCCCAGCACGCCGACGGCGCGCCGGCCGTGGTGATGGTCCCGATCGGCTTCGTCTCCGACCACATGGAGGTCAAGTACGACCTCGACACCGAAGCCGTCGCCAAGGCCGCCGAACTGGGCCTGCCGGTCTCCCGGGCGGCCACCGTCGGCGCCGACCCGCGGTTCACCGCCGCCGTGCGCGAGCTCGTCCTGGAGCGGGCCGCCACCGAGCGGGGCGAGGCCGTGACCCGCTGCGCCCTCGGCGCCCTGGGCCCCAGCCACGACGTGTGCGCGGTGGCCTGCTGCCCGAACCCGCGCGCCCCCCGCCCGGCCGCCGCCGAGCGCTGACCCCTTTCGAGCGCTGACCCCTTTCGAGCGTCGACCTTCGAGCGCCGACCCCTTCCGGAGGAGATTCCCGTGCCCACCCCCGCCCTGCCCGACGACGGGCTCCTCGACGACCTGCTGGAGGTCGCCCTGGACGCGGCCCGGCAGGCCGGCGCCCTGCTGCGCGACGGCCGCCCCGCCGACCTCGGCGTGGCCGGCACCAAGAGCAGCCCGGTCGACGTGGTCACCGAGATGGACCTCGCCTCCGAGAAGCTCATCGTGGAGCTGATCGCCGACCGCCGCCCCCAGGACGGCTACCTCGGCGAGGAGGGCGCCGAGCACCCCGGCACCAGCGGGGTGCGCTGGGTCGTCGACCCGCTCGACGGAACGGTCAACTACCTTTACGGGCTGCCCTCCTGGGCGGTCAGCGTGGCCGCCGAGGTGGACGGCCGGGCGGTCGTCGGAGTGGTCTACGCCCCGGCCCGCGGCGAGCTGTTCCACGCCGTGCTGGGCCGCGGCGCCCACCTGGACGGCCGGCCGATCTCCGCCCGCCCGGCCCCGCCCTGGGGCCAGGCGCTGATCGCCACCGGCTTCAACTACGTCCAGCCGGTGCGGGTGCGCCAGGCCGAGGTGCTGCTGGCCCTGATGCCCGAGGTGCGGGACGTCCGCCGGGCCGGGGCGGCCGCGGTGGACCTGTGCGACGTGGCCGCCGGGCGGCTGGACGGCTACTACGAGCGCGGCCTCGCCCCCTGGGACCGCGCGGCCGGCTGCCTGATCGCCACCGAGGCCGGTGCCCTGGTCGGCGGCCGCCCCGGGCACGGCCCGGACGGCGAGCTGACCGTGGCCGCCGCCCCCGGCGTGTACCAGCCGCTGCAGGAGCGGCTGGCCGCGCTGCGCGCCTGGGAGGACTGAGGACACTTCGGGAACCCGAAGGGCCCGACGGGCCCTTCGGGGAGCCGAAGCCCCGGCGGAGAGCCCTTCGGGACAGCGAAGAGCCCTGGCATACGGGGGATGCCAGGGCTTGGGGTTTCGCACGGCCCCCGCAGGGCCGCTGGTGCCGGAGTGCCGGCGTCGGGTCAGGCGGCGGTGCGGTGGCGCTCCAGCACGGTGTCCACACCGTGCTCGGCGGCGAGACGACGCAGGTCGTCCAGCTCGGACTGCTCCACCTCGGCGAGGAACTCGTCCCCGGCCTCGATCGCGCGGTGCAGGTCCTGCTCGGCGTTGGCTATGCGCTGCAGGATTCCGGCCTTGAAGGCGTCCATACGGGCCCCCTTACTGTGTCGGACGTGCACGGTCGTGCGCTCTCCGCCCTGAGGAGGGTCCAGCCGGTGAATGCGCCCTGGCCGACAGGTGAGAACTCCGGTCGGGCGCGGAGACGGCCCTTCGGCCGCTCCCGGTGACGTCCCAGCCCCAGGGCCGGCGCGGATGAACGCACGGCGGGTGGGTGCGATCGGCCAACAGCCAGATCGCGGGTGTGCAGCTGTCCTCCCCGCCCGGGAGGCCGGGAAACCTCCCGGCGGAAGAAAGTTGCCCGTGTCACAGTCCAAGCGGAGCGCTTCCGGCACGAACGGTCACCGCCGTGCGGCCCGGCCCCCTGCCCGTGGGGCAGCTTATCGCTGCTTTACCGCAGGACCAGGCAGGATGGAGGCACCGTCGGAGCCGTGCGTCCGCTTCCGGGGCCGGCCTGGAGAAGGGACAACGACCGTGCGGGTTCTCGTCGTCGAGGACGAGCAGCTGCTTGCCGAGGCCGTCGCGACCGGCCTGCGCCGCGAGGCGATGGCCGTCGACGTGGTGTACGACGGGGAGGCCGCGCTCCAGCGCATCGCGGTCAACGACTACGACGTGGTGGTCCTGGACCGCGACCTCCCGCTTGTCCACGGCGACGACGTCTGCCGCAAGGTGGTCGAGCAGGGCCTGGCGACCCGGGTGATCATGCTGACCGCCTCCGGCGACATCAGCGACCGGGTCGAGGGACTGGAGATCGGCGCCGATGACTATCTTCCGAAGCCGTTCGCCTTCAGCGAACTCGTTGCCCGGGTAAGGGCGCTGGGCCGCCGCGCCACCGTCCCGCTGCCCCCGGTGCTGGAGCGGGCCGGCATCTCGCTCGACCCCGGCCGGCGCGAGGTGATCCGCGACGGGCGCACCGTCCAGCTCGCCCCCAAGGAGTTCGCCGTCCTGGAGGTGCTGATGCGGGCCGGCGGCGCCGTCGTCTCCGCCGAGCAGCTCCTGGAGAAGGCCTGGGACGAGCACACCGACCCGTTCACCAACGTCGTGCGGGTCACCGTGATGACGTTGCGCCGCAAGCTCGGCGACCCGCCGGTGATCGTCACCGTGCCGGGCTCCGGCTACCGGATCTGACCGGAATTCGACCCCCGGAATCCGACCCTGGGATCCGACCCTGGGATCCGCCCCCCGAGGATTCCCCGCCGTACCCAGCGCCCGCCCCCGGCGGACGCCCGAGAGGACCATCATGACCACCCCGCCGCCCCCGGCCGGCGGGCCCTCCGGCGCGCCCGCCGGCGGCCCGCGTGCCGTACCGCCCAAGCCCGTGCACCCGCCGCGCCCGCCCCGGCTGGGCCAGCAGGAGACCTACGTGCCCGGTGACGGGCTGCTCGCCTGGCTGCCGTTCCGCCCGACGATCCGGATGCGGCTCACCCTGCTGTACGGCGGGATGTTCCTGATGGCCGGCGTGGTGCTGCTGCTGGTCATGTACTTCTTCGTCCAGCAGGCGCTCCAGCAGGTCGGCCAGCCGCACCTGGTGCTCAACGGCATCCCCGTGCGGACCCCGGACGGCCAGATCATCACCAACCAGGCCGCGCTCGACCAGTGGCTGAACGACAACAAGTCCATCGAGGCCGCCGCGGCGCTCAACACCCTGCTGCGCAAGCTGCTGACCGTGCTGGTCTGCCTCGCCGTGATCGCCTTCGCGGCCGGCTACGCGATGGCCGGCCGGGTGCTGCGCCCGCTGGGCCGGATCACCCGCACCGCCCGGGACGTCGCTTCCTCCGACCTGCACCGCCGGATCGAGCTGGACGGCCCGGACGACGAGCTCAAGGAGCTCGCCGACACCTTCGACGACATGCTGGACCGGCTGGACCGCTCCTTCGACTCCCAGCGCCGCTTCGTCGCCAACGCCTCGCACGAGCTGCGCACCCCGCTGGCGATCAACCGCACCCTGCTGGAGGTCCAGCTCTCCGACCCGGCCGCCTCGCCCGACCTCCAGCAGCTCGGCAAGACCCTGCTGGCCACCAACGAGCGCAGCGAGCAGCTGGTCGAGGGCCTGCTGCTGCTGGCCCGCAGCGAGAACGAGCTGACCGACCGCCGGGCGGTGGAGCTGTCCGAGGTGGCCACCCGGGCGTTGGAGCAGAGCCGGGGCGAGGCGGACAAGCGGGAGGTCGAGCTGCGCTCCAAGCTCGACCCGGCGGTGGTCGCGGGCAACGGTGTGCTGCTGGAGCGGCTGGCGCTCAACCTGCTGCAGAACGCCGTCCGCTACAACACCCCTGGCGGCTGGGTCGAGCTGGCCACCGCCACGGTGCCGGGCGGTGGCGAGCTGGTGGTCTCCAACACCGGCCCGGTGGTGCCCGGGTACGAGCTGGAGCACATCTTCGAGCCGTTCCGCCGGGTGAAGGGCGCCGACCGCACCCGCAGCGACAAGGGTGTCGGGCTGGGCCTGTCCATCGTCCGCTCGGTGGTGCGCGCCCACGGCGGCACCGTCGAGGCCACCCCGCGCGCCGGCGGCGGCCTCACCATGCGGGTGCGGATTCCCTCGCCCTGACCCCCTCGCAGGGCCGTTCCGCCGGTATCGGCCCCGGGTGCTGCCGCGTTCCGTGGGCGACCGTTTTCAGCCGCCCCCGCCAGCCTGTCAAGACGACATAAGGCCTGGCGGGGGCGGCTTGTCTTTTCCGGTCCGAGCAACTTACGGTGTCGTAACCTACGCAACCGTAAGTGCGACCGCCGGTCTCTCCGCCGACGGCTCCGAGAAGCGGACGCGTGCCCGCCCAACGCGCCCGTCCCGCGCGTATCCGTCCCCAGGAGCAAGACTGTGACCATCGCCCCCGTGCAGAGCAGCCCCTCGCTCGGATCGAGCGGCTGGACCGACGCGCGACTGATCCTGGCCCTCGAAGAGGTCGTCGAGAAGGAGCTCAACCGCCACCTGGGGGTGGCCAAGGAGTGGATGCCGCACGAGTTCGTCCCGTGGAGCCAGGGCCGCGACTTCGACGGTGTGCTCGGCGGCGAGGCGTGGCACCTCGAGCAGTCCCAGGTGACCCCGCTCGGCCGGGTCTCGCTGGTGGTGAACCTGCTGACCGAGGACAACCTCCCCAGCTACCACCACGAGATCGCGACCATGTTCGGCCGCGAGGGCGCCTGGGGCACCTGGGTGCACCGCTGGACCGCCGAGGAGGGCCGGCACGGGATAGCCATCCGCGACTTCCTGCTCGCCACCCGGGCCGTCGACCCGGTGGAACTGGAGCGGGCCCGGATGTCCCACATGTCCGAGGGCTTCGAGTCCGACAACGCGCACAGCATGCTCCACTCGGTCGCGTACGTGGCCTTCCAGGAGCTCGCGACCCGGATCTCGCACCGCAACACCGGCAAGTACGCGGGCGACCCGCTGTGCGACCAGCTGCTGGCGAAGATCGCCAACGATGAGAACCTGCACATGGTCTTCTACCGGAACCTGCTGAAGGCCGCCCTGGAGATCGCCCCGGACCAGGCCATGCGCGCCATCGCCGACGTGGTCATCAACTTCCGCATGCCCGGTCACGGCATCCCCGGTTTCGAGCGCGCGGCCGCGCAGATCGCCCTCGGCGGGGTGTACAACCTGCGCATCCACCACGACGACGTGCTGCAGCCGGTGCTGCGCAAGCTGCGGGTGATGGAGATCGACGGCCTCGGCCCCGAGGGCCTGCTGGCCCAGAACGAGCTGGGGGTCTTCCTGGACGGGCTGGACGAGCAGGCGCGCAAGTTCGAGGAGCGCCAGGCCGCGCTGCTGGCCCGCCGGGAGGCCCGCCGGAACGCAGGCTAGGGCGCCCGCGGGGGCGCTCCGGCGAGCTGTCACGCCCTCCGGGGGAGAGGGCGGACTGGGTGGATTTTCCGTGGTTTGACCCAGAAGATTCTGAACGTGACCAAGCTCACACCGTGTCGCTCCACGATGCCGGGTGACCCCGGAGAGTGATCACTCCATCGGAGGTGTCCATCGCCGTGCGTGACCGGAATCCAGCCTGCCACCGGTTCGCAGGATTGGTCGGCGTCCCTGGTGGGCAAGGGATTCAGCGGACACCAAGGCGGGTCCCGCTCACTGTGAGTCGCCGATCCGGCGGGCATTAGGCGGGTCGGCGATGGCCCAGCGTGAGGCCTTCCACGCCCCGGAGGATCACCCCAACGGAGCCCGGGCTGAGTGTCGATTGAGTAACGGGGCTTGAAGTAAGGCAAAATCTCCGCCTCGGGTCGGGCACAAGACCGACCCCCCATGCGTTACGTGCGCTGGAGATACCGCACACACCGCACAAACCCGGAGGGGGAGAGCGAAAAATGGCAACCGACTACGACACCCCACGCAAGACTGACGACGAGCTCAACGAAGACAGCATCGAGGAACTCAAGGCTCGGCGGAACGACAAGGGCGGAGGCTCCGTCGACGTCGACGAGTTCGACGCCGCCGAGGGCATGGAGCTTCCCGGTGCCGACCTCTCGAACGAGGAGCTCGCGGTTCGGGTCCTGCCGAAGCAGGCCGATGAGTTCACCTGCATGAGCTGCTTCCTGGTCCACCACCGCAGCCAGCTGTACAGCGAGAAGAACGGCAACCCGATCTGCCGGGACTGCGGCGCCTGAGCACCGCAGCGGACAGCGCCTGGTGCCCGTGGCTCCCGCGGCACCGGCACACCGCCCCTTCCGGCCCCGGGCAGCGGGGCCGGACGGCAGGTCCGCGGACCGTCCTGCGGGACGGGCCCGGGAGGACGGAGTCGGTCGGCCGCGTGCCGGCCAGGACAAAGTCGTAGGGACGGTCCCGCAGCAGCGGAACCGTCCCTCTCGGTCTTTCGGGGCCTGTGGTGCGTCGGCTACGTACGGGCGCCGCGCCGGGCCTCCTCCAGCGCCTCGGCCAGCTTCATCGGCGAGCGGGTCGACAGATAGAGGTAGGGCGTCGGGTCGGCCGGGTCGCTCACCTCGACCCGCAGCGCGGTCGGGACGTAGCTGCGCAGCAGCATGAAGGCGCGGGGATCGGCCTTCGGGCCGCGCCAGGCGGCGGCCTCGGCGGGGCTGAGCGCGCGCGCGGCGCCCAGCGCGTCCACCGGGATCCGGGCCGGTCCGGCCACCAGCGAGCCCTGCACCACCCGGATCCGGGCCGAGCCGTAGCTGCTGATCGCCACCGCGCCGACGGCGATGCCGACCACCAGGCCGACCAGGGCGGCCAGCCCGCTGACCCGGATCAGGATCAGGGCGAGGGTCAGACCGACTGCGACCGGGAGCAGCCACCAGGAGCGCGGCACCGTGAGGCGTTCGTCGTACATGCCCCCATTGTGGGCGCCCCGACGCCCGGACCGGGACGCCACCCCCACCGGAGGCCTTGCTACCCCTGGGTAGGCTGGGGAGCCGTGACCGGTACGACCACCCCCACGACCCCCACCGACCGGTCGGCGCCCGCGTTGCCGCCGACCCCCACCACCCCGCCGCCGGGCGCCGTGATCCCGGAACGCCACCCCGAGGCGCCCGCCCCCGGCACCCACCTCGGCTCGCACTACGAGCACTGCTTCGGCTGCGGCCCGCAGCACCCCGGCGGCCTGCGGATCGACGCGGTCGCCGGCGAGGGCCTCGACGTCACGGCAGAGTTCACCGTCCGGGACGTCCACCAGGGCGGCCCCGGGCTGGCCCACGGCGGCGTGCTGACGACGGCGATGGACGAGACCCTCGGCACGCTCAACTGGCTGCTGCACGCGCCCGCCGTGACCGGCCGGCTGGAGACCGACTTCCTCAGCCCGGTGCCCGTCGACTCGGTGCTGCACCTGCGCGCCTGGGTCACCGGAGTGCACGGCCGCAAGATCTACAGCGCCGCCGAGGCGCGGATCGGCGGCCCGGACGGACCGGTCGCCGTGCGCGCACAGGCGCTCTTCATCCAGGTGAAGCTGGAACACTTCACCACGCACGGTCGTGCCGAGGACATCGACAAGGTCCTCGACGACCCGGATCTGATGAAGCGCGCACGAGCCTTTGAGGTGAACCCTTGAGCGAGACCCCCCGTCCGCAGCTGGACGTCCTGATCAAGCGCATCGACGCCGAGCTGCCGCTGCCCGAGTACGCGCAGCCCGGGGACGCCGGCGCCGACCTGCGGACCACCGTCGACGCCGAACTGGCGCCCGGCGAGCGGGCGGTGCTCCCCACCGGCATCGCCGTCGCGCTGCCGGACGGCTACGCGGCCTTCGTCCACCCGCGCTCCGGGCTGGCAGCTCGTTGCGGAGTTGCTCTCGTGAACGCCCCGGGGACGGTCGATGCCGGGTACCGTGGAGAGATCAAGGTGATCGTCGTCAATCTGGACCCGCGCGAGGGGGTCAGCTTCCGCCGAGGGGACCGGATCGCCCAGCTGGTCATCCAGCAGGTCGAGAAGGCCCGCTTCCACGAGGTGGCCGAGCTGCCGGGGTCGGCACGCGCCGAGGGCGGGTTCGGGTCGACCGGTGGCCACGCCGGGGTCTAGCATTCCCGCGGCCTCGCAGGAAGCCGAGCAGGTATTCGCATCGGTCTTGGACCGGGAAGGACAGTGACCGTGTTCCGTCGTCGCCAGAAGAGCGAGGACGCTGTCGAGCAGCTCGCCGACGACGCCATCAGCGCCGACGAGACGGCCGATGACGTCGAAGGTTCCGCCGAGAGCGAGAACGTGACCGAGCTGGACCCGGCCGACAAGGTCGGCCTGCCGCCGGCCCCGCGGCCGGACGGCCCGTGGGACCACACCGAGCTGGAGACCCCGGAGGAGGGGCGAGTCGACCTCGGGGGTCTGCTGGTCCCCGGCGTCGAGGGCATGGAGCTGCGGGTCGAGGTCGCCGGTGACGCGATCGTCGCCGCCACCCTGGTGCTCGGCAACAGCGCCATCCAGCTCCAGGCCTTCGCGGCTCCGAAGTCCGAGGGCATCTGGGGAGAGGTCCGCGAGGAGATCGCCAACGGCATCACCTCGCAGGGCGGTCTGATCGACGAGGAGGAAGGCCCGCTCGGCTGGCACCTCCGCGCCCAGGTCCCCGTGCAGCTCCCGGACGGCACCCAGGGCGTGCAGCTGGTGCGCTTCGTCGGCTGCGACGGCCCGCGCTGGTTCCTGCGCGGTGTGATCTCGGGCCAGGCCGCCGTGCAGCCCGAGATGGCCGGCATCCTGGAGCAGGTGTTCCGGCAGACCGTCGTCGTGCGCGGTGAGAGCCCGATGGCTCCCCGCGACCCGATCGTGCTGAAGCTTCCCGAGGACGCCCAGATGGTTGCCGACGGTGGCGGGGCTGCCGCCGCCGCGGGCGAGGGCGAGGGCCGCTACGGCTCGCTCGACCCGTTCGCGCGCGGCCCGGAGATCACCGAGGTCCGCTGATCCTCGGCCGACCGGTCTTCGCTGGTCATCGCTGCTGATCGCCTCCGCCCGGAGCGCCGGGCGGAGGCGATTTGCATGTGGCGGGTCGGTCCCCGTACAGTTCCGGAGTCGCCGCGGGAGACCGGGGC
>NZ_JBVJQR010000022.1:0-111368 GCF_055608425.1 Kitasatospora sp. NPDC036934
GGTTACATTCCGAACCCGGAAGCTAAGCCTCACAGCGCCGATGGTACTGCAGGGGGGACCCTGTGGGAGAGTAGGACGCCGCCGAACAATTCTTCGAGAGAAGCCCCCGCCGGGTGAACCGGACGGGGGCTTTTCTGTTGTAAAGTCAACGTGCATTGTCGTGACACAGGACAGGAGGCCCCCGGGTGGAGGTCCAGGAGACGCGGGTCCAGACCGATCGCGTCCTCACCATCCCCAACCTGCTGAGCATGGGCCGGCTGGTCGGCGTTCCGCTCTTTCTCTGGCTCATCCTGTGGCCCGCGTTCGGCGGTCCCAAGAACGACGGTTGGGCGCTGCTGATCCTGGCGCTCAGCGGGGTCACCGACTACCTGGACGGAAAGCTCGCCAGGCGGTGGGGGCAGATCAGTCGGGTGGGGCAGCTGCTGGACCCGTTGGCCGACCGGCTCTATGTGCTGTCCACGCTCGTCGGATTGACGTGGCGTGAGTTCCTGCCGTGGTGGGTGACGGCGATTCTGCTGGCCCGGGAAGTCTTTATCGCGGCACTGTTGCCGATTCTTAACCGACACGGCTACGGGCCGCTGCAGACGAGTTTCCTCGGCAAGGCCGCGACCTTCAATCTGATGTACGCGTTTCCGCTTCTGCTGCTCGGCGGTATCGACAGCTGGGTCGCACGGCCGGCCGAGGTGGTGAGCTGGGCCTTCATCTGGTGGGGGACGTCCCTGTACTGGTGGTCGGCGATTCTTTACGCGGTTCAGGTGCGGCAGATCATCAAGGCCGGCTCCGCGGGCTCCGCGTCCACAGTCTGAGACGTGATCTGAGAGAAGTCCCACGTCGCCCCGGTGCGTCGGACGAGACCTTCCGGGTAGAGAACCTCTGGAACGGTTTGATGGACCTGCAGGTCCACCACCGCGAAGGAGGACGCACCCGTAATGAAAGCCGTAGTAATGGCAGGGGGCGAGGGCACCCGACTCCGCCCGATGACCTCCAGCATGCCGAAGCCGCTGCTTCCGGTCGCCAATATGCCGATCATGGAGCACGTGCTTCGGTTGCTGAAGCGGCACGGCCTCTCCGACACCGTCGTCACCGTCCAGTTCCTGGCATCACTCGTCAAGAACTACTTCGGTGACGGGGAGGAACTGGGCATGCACCTCACGTATGCCCACGAGGAGACGCCACTAGGCACTGCGGGGAGTGTCAAGAACGCCGAGGACGCGCTCAAGGACGATTCCTTTCTGGTGATCTCCGGTGACGCGCTGACCGACTTCAACCTCTCCGAATTGATCGACTTTCACCGCAGTAAGAACGCACTGGTCACGGTCTGTCTCACCAGGGTGCCGAATCCCCTGGAGTTCGGAATCACGATCACCGACGACGACGGGCGAGTCGAGCGCTTCCTGGAGAAGCCGACCTGGGGCCAGGTCTTCTCCGACACGGTGAACACCGGTATCTACGTGATGGAACCGGAGGTCTTCGACTACGTCGCGGCCGGTGAGTCCGTCGACTGGTCGAGTGATGTGTTCCCGCAACTGCTGAAGGAGGGCAAGCGGGTCTACGGCTATGTCGCCGAGGGCTACTGGGAGGACGTGGGCACCCACGAGAGTTATGGCAAGGCCCAGGCGGACGTGCTGGAGGGCAAGGTCGACGTCGAGATCGACGGCTTCGAGATCTCGCCGGGGGTCTGGGTGGCCGAAGGGGCGGAGGTGGACCCGGAGGCCGTGCTGCGCGGGCCGCTGTACATCGGGGACTACGCCAAGGTCGAGGCCGGCGTGGAGATCCGTGAGCACACGGTGCTCGGCAGCAACGTCGTGGTCAAGCGCGGTGCGTTCCTGCACAAGGCGGTGGTGCACGACAACGTCTACGTCGGACCGCAGAGCAATCTGCGCGGCTGCGTGGTCGGCAAGAACACCGATGTGATGCGGGCCGCGCGGATCGAGGACGGCGCGGTGATCGGGGACGAGTGCCTGGTCGGCGAGGAGTCGATCATCGGGGCGAACGTCCGGGTCTACCCGTTCAAGACGATCGAGGCCGGCGCCGTCGTCAACACCTCGGTGATCTGGGAGTCGCGTGGCCAGGAGCACCTGTTCGGAGTCCGGGGCGTCTCGGGCATCCTGAACGTCGAGATCACCCCGGAGCTGGCCGTGCGGCTGGCGGGTGCGTACGCGACGACCTTGAAGAAGGGCGCCACCGTCACCATTGCGCGTGACCACTCGCGTGGTGCTCGTGCGCTCAAACGGGCGATGATTTCGGGTCTGCAGACCTCGGCGATCGACGTCCGCGACCTGGAGAACGTACCGATGCCGGTGGCCCGGCAGCACACGGCGCGGGGGAGCGCGGGCGGGATCTTCCTGCGGACCACCCCCGGCGTGCCGGACTCGCTGGACATCCTCTTCTTCGACGAGCGCGGGGCTGACCTCTCTCAGGCGGGCCAGCGCAAGCTCGACCGGGTCTACGCACGTCAGGAGTACCGGAGGGCGTTCCCGGGCGAGATCGGGGACCTGACCTTCCCGTCCAGCGTGTTCGACTCCTATGCGGGCAACCTGCTGCGGACGGTGGACACCACCGGGGTCCGGGAGGCCGGGCTGAAGGTGGTGGTGGACACCGCGCACGGCAGTGCCGGGCTGGTGCTGCCCAGCATCCTCGGTCGGCTCGGGGTGGAGGCGCTCACCGTCTCCAGCGGGCTGGACGAGGCGCGGCCGACCGAGGACGCGGAGACCCGGCGGGCCGGGCTGGCCAGGCTCGGTGAGCTGGTGGCGTCCTCGCGGGCGGCCTTCGGCGTCCGGTTCGACCCGGTGGGCGAGCGGGTCGCGTTCGTGGACGAGCTGGGCCGGGTGATCGACGACGATCGGGCGCTGCTGGTGCTGCTGGACCTGGTCGCGGCGGAACGGCGCAGTGGCCAGGTGGCGTTGCCGGTGACCACGACCCGGATCGCCGAGCAGGTCGCGGCCTACCACGGCACCCAGGTCATCTGGACCACGACGACACCGGACGACCTGGCGAAGGCGGCCTCGGCCGAGGGCACGGTGTTCGGCGGGGACGGGCGCGGCGGCTTCGTGGTGCCCGAGTTCAGCGGGGTGCTGGACGGTGCCGCGGCCTTCGTCCGGCTGGTCGGCCTGGTGGCCCGGACCCAGCTCACGCTGAGCCAGATCGACGCGCGGATCCCGCAGGCGCACATCCGGCGCCGGGACATCGCGACGCCGTGGGCGGCGAAGGGCATGGTCATGCGCTCGGTGGTGGAGGCGGCCGGCAGCCGCCGGCTGGACACCACGGACGGGGTCCGGGTGGTCGAGGCGGACGGGCGTTGGACGCTGGTGCTGCCGGACCCGGCCGAGGCGGTCACCCACCTGTGGGCCGAGGGTCCGGACGACGAGGCGACCGACGCGCTGCTGGACGAGTGGGCGGCGGTGGTCGAGGGCGCGGGGCGGTGACCGTCTGAGCGGACGGGTTCCCCGAAGGGCGGGGCGTGCGGTTCGGTCCGCACGCCCCGCTGTCCGTTTTCACATCATTCGGAGGGGTCCGTCACTTTCCGTGGATGTGTCCGGCGTGTGTGCAGCTCAGGGGCCGTGCGCAGGCCCCTCCGCGGACATGGGACGATGGTCCGCATGCCAGCGACGCCGACGCCGAGTGCCCCGAACGGGCGGTACAACCGCCCGGACGCCTCGATGTCCCTGCTGACCAACGTGATGGACCACAGCCTGGACGAGGGGTACGCCGAGGCGGCCGCGGCCCGGGGCGGTGAGCACGACAGCCGGATACCCCGGACACTGCGGGGGCTGCTGACGCTGGGCGCCGGACTGGCAATGGTCGGTGCGGTGGTGACCATCGGCGCGGTGAACGCGCACAAGGCGGAGCCGACGCTGGCCAAGGAGCGGGACGCGCTGATCCACCGGATCAACGACAGCAACGGCTCGGCGGACCACCTGCAGAAGGAGGTCCAGGACCTGCGGCGCAAGGTCGACGACACCCAGCAGCAGGCGCTGGCCTCCGGGGACAGCGGATCGGCCGGACTGACCGGTGAGGTGGGTCTGGGCGAGGTCACCGGGCCCGGAGTGAAGCTGGTCCTGGAGGACGCCGCGGGGACGGGCAGCGGGGGCAACGTCGACCCGCGGGCCGGACAGGGCTTCTCCAACAGCGGCCGGCTGCGCGACCGGGACCTGCAACTCGTGGTGAACGGCCTGTGGGGATCCGGCGCGGAGGCCGTCTCGATCAACGGGCAGCGGCTGACCGCCCTGTCGGCGATCCGGGCCGCCGGTGAGGCGGTGCTGGTCGACAACCGGCCGCTGGTCCCGCCGTACAACATCCAGGCGATCGGGGACGGGCCGAAGCTGCTGAGCGCCTTCGAGCGGGACATGGCCGGGCAGTACCTGCGGTTGCTGGAGGAGAAGTACGGCATCAAGTCCACGCTCTCCGCACAGAAGAGCCTGACGCTGCCGGCGGCGGTGGGCGTGACGCTGAGGACCGCCCAGCCCGTCACGCCCGAGCCCTCGCCCACGGCGAGCCCGTCGGCGAGCTCGACGGCCCCAGCGGACGGCAGCCCGTCGGGCGGCCCGGGAACCCCGGGGAGCCCGACGGCGTCCGTTTCACCATCCGCGACCAGTACGGGTCAGCCCGCGAAGCGGCGACCGTCCGGCGGATCCACCAAGACCACCACAGGGACAGGAGCAGCTAGACCGTGATTGCCGTACTGGGTCTCGTGATCGGGGTGGTCGTCGGACTCTTCGTCCAACCCGAGGTGCCCGACGCCGTCGTGCCCTACCTGCCGATCGCGGTGGTGGCGGCGCTGGACGCGGTGTTCGGCGGCGTCCGGGCGATGCTGGACGGGATCTTCAACGACAAGGTCTTCATCGTCTCGTTCCTGTCGAACGTGGTGGTCGCGGCTCTGATCGTCTTCCTGGGTGACCAGCTGGGCGTCGGCTCGCAGCTGTCCACGGGTGTGGTCGTCGTCCTCGGCATCCGCATCTTCTCCAACGCGGCGGCGATCCGGCGTCATGTCTTCCGTGCCTGAGCCGGGCCGCGGGGCGGCGGAGAAGGAAGAGGAGAAGACGGCGGAGGCGTCGCCGGCGGTCGAGAAGACCGCTGCGGAGCCGGTGGCGACGGCGTCCGAGGAGCCGGAGGCGACGGCTGGGGCTGCGGCGGAGGTGGAGAAGCCTGACGCTGACGTTGAGCTTGAGGCAGGGGCGGCGGAGCCGGAGCCCGCGCCGTCGGTACGGCTGAAGAAGGACGCCGCCGCCGAGACCGAGCCGGACCCTGTGGCGGCCGAGGTCGAGGCTGGTGAGTCGGCGGAACCGGTCGGTCCGGAGGCTGCCGGGGAGACGCCCGCCGAGGAGCCGGCAGCGCAGGAGGCGCCCGGTGCGGACCGGAGCGCCGGTCGGCGGCGGCTGAAGGCGGCGCTCTGGCCGCCGCGGCTGTCGCGCGGGCAGCTGGTGGTGGCGCTGCTGCTGTTCTCGCTCGGGCTGGGGCTGGCGATCCAGGTGCGCTCGACCAACGACCACCACAACCAGCTGCGCGGGGCGCGGCAGGAGGACCTGGTCCGGATCCTCGACGAACTGGACAGCCGTCAGCAGCGTCTCCAGCAGGAGAAGGCCGAGCTCGAGCAGTCCCTGGGCAAGTTGGAGAACAGCTCCAACCAGGCCAAGGAGGCCCAGGAGCAGACCAGGAAGAAGATGACGGAACTGGGTGTGCTGGCCGGTACGGTCAAAGCCACAGGTCCGGGCATCGTACTCACGGTCGATGATCCCCAAGGGCAGGTGAAGGCAGATATGCTGCTGGACACCCTGCAGGAACTTCGAGCGGCGGGGGCGGAGGCGATTCAGATCAACGATGTGCGCGTGGTGGTCAACACCTACTTCACCGACCTGTCGGGTGGTGGGGTGCAGATCGACGGGAAGAAGGTCTCGCAGCCCTATCGGTTCACCGTCGTGGGGAACCCGCAGGACCTGACGCCGGCGCTGAACATCCCGGGGGGCGTCGTCCGCACCCTGGAGAGCCACCAGGCGCGGGCGACGATCACCCAGCAGCAGAAGGTGGTCGTCGACGCCCTCGTCGACCTGAAGGCGCCGCAGTACGCCAAGCCGGCTTCGAAGTGACGGGGCGCTCGTCGAACGGCCCGTCACGGGCGGGCGCCACCCGGTGCGGGGCGCCGTCGTCGCGTGGGAGAGACTGGTTCGCACCAGTACGCTCCGTAGCACCAACCGAAGCACCAACCGTCGGAGTACCACTCCAGCAGGCCCGAGCCGCAACCGGGCCCGCAGCCTGTCCGAGGTTCTCACCCTGCCCCGCGGGCGGGTCTGTCACACGCAAGGGGATTCGCCCGTGAGTTTCTTCTCGAAGTTGTTCGGTCGCAACAAGGGTCGCGACGCGGCCGCCGTCGAGGCGCCCACCGCGCGGCACCGCCGACCGGAGGACGAGCCCGCCGTGCCGGGCATGCGCCCCGCCCCCGAGGCCGCGCCGTACGCCGAACAGCAGCTCTACCGGGACGGTGCCGCACAGTACGCGGGGAATCCGGCGGGCTACGGCGCGTCGGTTGACCCTTCCGGCGACCCGCGCATAGGTTTCCCGTCAGGACCCTCAACCTCTGGTGGAGGGTTTGCCCCGGACCCGTACGCCGGGCACAACCCGTCGGGTGTGCCGCGCCAGGAGGCTGTGAACATGGCTGGCCCCACTCCGTGCCCCAGGTGCGGCAACCAGAACCCGGCCGCGGCCCGCTTCTGCTCCAACTGCGGCACCGCGCTGCGCGGCGGGGTGCTGCCGGAGGGGGCGGTGGAGACCACCTCGACGATCTCGATCTCCGGCCTGGAGTCCTACGACCCCTCCGCCACGACCGGCACCGGCACCACGCCGGCGCTGTCGGCCGAGGTGCTGTCGGCGATCGACGCGCTGCCGCCGGGCTCGGCGCTGCTGATCGTCCAGCGCGGCCCGAACTCGGGCAGCCGGTTCCTGCTGGACTCGGACGTCACCACGGCGGGGCGTCACCCGCAGGGTGACATCTTCCTGGACGACGTCACCGTCTCCCGCCGTCACGTGGAGTTCCGCCGCACCCCGGCCGGCTTCAGCGTCGCGGACGTGGGCAGCCTGAACGGCACCTACGTCAACCGGGAGCGGATCGACGAGGTGCCGCTGAACAACGGCGACGAGGTGCAGATCGGGAAGTACCGGCTGGTGTTCTTCGCCGGCCACAACCGGGGGTACTGAAACCAACGTCGGCGGGAGCCCGAGTGAATACGAATACCCCTTCCTCTTCTCTCGGGGCGGCCAACCCTGCGTCGTCGTCCGGTCCGCAGGCGGACCGGGGCGGCCGCGGGGTGGTCGCGGGCCCCAGGCAGCCGGTCCGGCCGGACCGGCCCGCCGGGCGACGGCGCGGCGGTGACGAACTGCTGAGCATCGGCGCGGTGCTGGCCTTCCTGCGCGACGACTTCCCCGAGGTGACCATCTCCAAGATCCGCTTCCTGGAGGCGGAAGGGCTGGTCGAGCCGCAGCGCACTCCGTCGGGGTACCGCAAGTTCAGCCCGTCCGACGTGGAGCGGCTGGCCTACGTGCTGCGGATGCAGCGCGACCACTACCTGCCGCTGCGGGTGATCCGCGAGCACCTGGACGCGATCGAGCGCGGGGAGGCCCCGCCCGCCCTGCCGGCCGCCGAGGCCCGGCCCGGGCCGATGGAGGAGGCCGACCGGGAGTTGGTGGCCTCGGCCGACGTCCCCTCCGGGGTCCGGCTGGGGCGGGCCGAGCTGCTCGCCGCCGCCGAGGCCGGGGAACCGGAACTGGCGGAGTGGGAGGCGTACGGGTTGGTCGTGCCGGGCCCGGACGGCGGGTACGACGGGGAGGCGCTGCAGGTGGCCCGGCTGGTCGCCGAGCTCGGCCGGTACGGGCTGGAGCCGCGGCACCTGAGGGCGATGAAGGCGGCGGCGGACCGCGAGATCGCGCTGGTGGAGCAGGTGGTGGCGCCGCTGCGACGGCACCGGAACCCGCAGACCCGGGCGCACGCCGAGGCCACCGCGAGGGAGCTGGCGACGCTGTCGGTGCGGCTGCACGCGGCCATGGTCCAGGCCGGTCTGCGCTCTCGGGGATAGCCCCCGCGGCGTGCTCCGCACGACCGGTGCACCGCGTTGACCAGCGGCGTCGGCCCTGCGCTTTCATATCCGGGGTCGTAGCCATAGGGTTGCCTGTGTGAATGAGCTCGACGTCGTGGGTGTCCGAGTGGAGATGCCTTCCAACCAGCCGATCGTGCTGCTTCGGGAGGTCGGGGGAGATCGATACCTGCCGATCTGGATCGGCCCCGGCGAGGCGACCGCGATCGCCTTCGCCCAGCAGGGCATGACTCCGGTGCGCCCGCTGACGCACGACCTGTTCAAGGACGTCCTGGAAGCGCTCGGCCAGCAGCTCACCGAGGTCCGGATCACCGACCTGCGGGAGGGCGTGTTCTACGCCGAGCTGGTGTTCGACGGTGGGGTCGAGGTGAGTGCCCGGCCGTCCGACGCGATAGCGCTCGCCCTGCGCACCGGTACGCCGATCTACGGGAGCGAGGAGGTGCTCGCCGAGGCGGGCATCGCGATCCCGGACGAGCAGGAGGACGAGGTCGAGAAGTTCCGCGAGTTCCTCGACCAGGTGTCGCCCGAGGACTTCGGGGGCGGCGGCCCGCAGTAGCGCGGACGGGGCTCGTCAGCCGTTGCGCGCGCCGTTTTGCCAAAAACCGTCCATCTACCCACACTAGGGGCACGAAAAACCACTCTCCTGAGTGATGTGGTCTGTCGGGCCCGGCGTGGCGATCGTTGACGGGTCATAGGGGACTGCCTACCGTCAGGAGTGGCTGTCCGGGTGGCCGATGCCCGCAGTCGGGTTGCCCGCAGCACGAGTGGACGGAGGTAGGCATGAGCAGCACCGGCGATGACGCGGCCGTGGGAGGCCTGTGCGCCGTGCACCTTCCGCGCACCGCCCGCACCGTGTCGGACCTGCCCAGGACGGGCAGGTTCCCGGCCGTACAGCCGGGTCAGCCCGCGATCGAGCGGCTGGCCCCGACGTCCGAACTGATCGGCTTCCGCGGCCCGACGGCCTGCGCGGCGGCCGGCATCACCTACCGCCAGTTGGACTACTGGGCCCGCACCGGACTGCTGGAGCCCAGCGTCCGCACCGCGTACCCGGCGACCAGTCAGCGGCTCTACAGCTTCCTCGACGTCCTGCTGCTGAAGATCGTCAAGCGGCTGCTCGACGCGGGTGTCTCCCTGCAGAACATCCGGGTGGCCGTCGCCCATCTGCAGTCCGCCGAACAGGCCGACCTGGCCGGGCTGACGCTGATGTGTGACGGTGCGACAGTGTACGAGTGCACCACGCCGCAGCAGGTGGTCGATCTGCTGAAGGGTGGTCAGGGGGTGTTCGGCATCGCGGTGGGAGCGGTCTGGCACGAGCTGGAGCTGACCCTCGGTCGGCTGCACGCGGAGCGGACCGACACCGGCGAGACGCTGGTCGGCAACGATCCGGCGGACGAGCTGGCGCAGCGGCGCAACCGGGCGGTCTGACCGGGCGATCGTTTTCGACGGGGCCGTGGGCCCGGACGGGGAACCGTTCCGGCTCACGGCCTCGTCGTGTTGCCTGGTGAAAGCGATCGAGGGAGGGGCACGTGGAGGGCGGCACCGGGATATCGGGGCTGGTGCGGCGTCGGGCCGGGGGGCTCCGGGCGCGGCTGCGGGAGCGCCGGACGCAGCGCAGGGTCTTCCAGGCGGCGACGCTGCTGTGCTCGCTGGCGCTGGCGCCCAGTGCCTGGCTGTGGATCGCGGCGGGGGACCGGGTGGGCACGGTGGAGAGCGCGCCCTCGGCGCCGGTCGCCGTGGTCTTCGGCGCCGGGCTGGACCAGGGCAAGCCGTCGCCGTACCTGGAGCACCGGCTGGTGGCGGCGCTGGACCTGTACCGGGAGGGCAAGGTGAAGGCCGTCCTGGTGACCGGGGACAACGGGCGGACCGAGTACGACGAGCCGGACGCCATGTACCGGTACCTGACCGAGCACGGGATCCCGGCGGACCGGGTGGTGCGGGACTACGCCGGCTTCGACACCTGGAACTCCTGCACCCGGGCGCACCGGATCTTCGGGGTGGACCGCGCGGTGCTGGTCAGCCAGGACTTCCACGTCCGGCGGGCGCTGGCGCTGTGCGAGGCGGCGGGCATCCGCTCGTACGCGGTCGGTGTGTCGGAGCTGCACGACAACACCTGGCTGTACGGCGGGCTGCGGGAGGTCGCCGGGGCTGGCAAGGCGGCGGTGAACGTGTGGCTGCGGCCGGACCCGGTGTTCCTCGGGCCCAAGGAGGACGGCATCCCGAAGGCGCTGGCCCAGGCCGCGAAGCGGTAGCGGCGAGCGGTCGGCCGCGGGGCGTCGGCCGGGTTCGTACGCACTGTCGGACCCGTGCGCGATGATCGGCGGGTGCGATCTCTGCCGAGCATCATCCACCTCGACATGGACGCCTTCTTCGCGGCGGTGGAGCAGGCGGCCAAGCCGAGCCTGCGCGGCAAACCGGTGGTCGTCGGCGGGCTCGGCGGGCGGGGGGTGGTCTCCACCGCCTCGTACGAGGCGCGCAGGTTCGGGGTGCACTCGGCGATGCCGATGGCGCAGGCGCGGCGGCTGTGCCCCAACGCGGCGTTCCTGGCCGGGCGGTTCGAGGCGTACCGGCAGAACAGCGAGATCGTGATGGGGCTGCTGCGCGAACTGTCGCCGCTGGTGCAGCCGCTGAGCCTGGACGAGGCCTTCGTCGACCTGGAGGCCGGTCCGTACGGTCCGGCGCTGACGGAGGCGGACCACGAGACCGGGGAGCAACTGGTGCTGGCCCTGGCGGAGGACTTGCGGGCGGACATCCAGCGGCTCACCGGGTTGACCGGCTCGGTCGGGGCGGCGGGCTCCAAGCTGATGGCGAAGATCGCCTCCGAGCAGGCCAAGCCGGACGGGCTGGTGCTGTTCGAGCCCGGGCAGGAGCGGGCCGTGCTCGGGCCGATGCCGGTCCGGGCGCTGCCCGGGATCGGGCCGGCCACCGAGCAGGTGCTGCGGCGGGCCGGGCTGAGCACGGTGGCCGACCTGGCGGAGGCGGGGGAGGCGGAGCTGGTCCAACTGCTCGGGCGGGCGCACGGCGCCGGGGTCTTCCAGATGTCCATAGGACTGGACGAGCGACCGGTGGTGGCCGACCAGGACGCAAAGTCGGTCTCGGTTGAGGACACCTACGAGGTGGACCTGGCCGACCGGGACCGGGTGCTGCGGGAGGTGGAGGCGCTGGCCAGCCGGTGCGTGCGGCGGCTGCGGGCGGCAGGGCGTTCGGGGCGGACGGTGGTGCTCAAGGTGCGGCGCTTCGACTTCTCGACCCTGACCCGCTCGGAGACCCTGGGCGGGCCCACCGACGACCAGGCGGTGATCACCGCGACGGCGCGGCGCCTGGCGGAGCAGGTGGACATCACCGGCGGGGTCCGGCTGCTCGGGGTGGGCGTGGCCCAGCTGGCCGACTACACCCAGGAGGACCTGTTCGCCCAGGCGCTGCGGGAGGAGGCGGCGGAGCACGCCGAGGTCGCCGAGGCGGCGGTGGCCGAGGAGGAGCCGGAGGAGCCCGTGGTGCGGCGCTGGATGCCCGGACAGGACGTCCGGCACGCCGAGTGGGGGCCGGGCTGGGTGCAGGGCAGCGGGGTCGGGCGGGTGACCGTGCGGTTCGAGACGCCGTGGAGCGGGCCGGGGCGGGTGCGGACCTTCTCGGTGGACGATCCGGAGCTGGAGCCGGCCCGGCCGCTGCCGCTGCGGCAGGCCGAGGAGCCCGCCGGCGACGGGGAGTGAAGCGGGAGAACGCGGAACGGCCCCACCCGGTAGGAGTACCGGGTGGGGCCGCATACCGTGCCGGTCCCCGGACGGTCGTGATGCCCTCACGACCGAGCGGAGGCCGGGCCCGCGCGTCCTGTCCCTGAGCGCGCGGGCCGGACGCCTCGTCAGGCGTCGGTCTTGGCCAGCTCGGGGCTGGAGTCCTGCCGGGCCGAGCCGCCGGCGACGGCAGAGACGGCCGGCTTGACGGTACGGATCAGGAAGGGGACGACGCCGGCGATGATGCAGATGACGGCCGTGGTCCAGAACGCGTGCTTGTAGGCGTCCAGGGTGGGGATCTGCACCGGCAGCTTGATCGGGAACTTCATGGTGTCGCCGGTCAGGATGGCGGTCATCACGGCGGTGCCGATCGCGCCGCCGACGGTGCGGAGCACGGAGTTCATGCCGTTGGCGATGCCGCTCTGCTCGACCGGGACGGCGCCGTTGATGAAGGCGGGCATCGCGGCGAAGGCGAGGCCGATGCCGAGGCCGAAGATGGCGGAGGCGGTGTAGATGTCGCCTTCGGCGCTGTGGCGCAGGGCCAGGTAGGCCATCGCGATCGCGCCGAGGACGCCGCCGAGGACCAGCGGCAGGCGCGGGCCGCGGCGGGCGATCAGGACGGCGCCGACCGGGGCGGCCACCATCGAGCCGATCGCGGACGGCAGCAGCATCACGCCGGCGTGCAGGACGGTCGCGGTGAAGCCGTAGTGGGCCAGCTTCTCCGGGGTCTGGGCGAAGTTGCTGATGACCATGAACGAGCCGTACATGCCGAAGCCGATGAGCAGACCGGCCAGGTTGGTGAAGGCGACGGCCGGGCGGCCCATCATCTTCAGGTCCACCAGCGGGTGGGCGACCTTGGTCTCGATGACGCCCCAGATCAGGGCGACCACGGCGGCGACGGCGAACAGGCCGAGGGTCTTGGTGGACGTCCAGCCCCAGTGGTTGCCCTGGCTGACCGCGACCAGCAGCGCGGAGAGCCAGCCGGCCAGGGTGAGGGCACCGAGCGGGTCGGCGCCGCCCTCCTTGTCGACGACCGGGTCGGACGGGACGCGGAAGGCGACCAGGGCGACCGCGAGCAGGCCGAAGGCCAGGCCCATCCAGAAGATCGACTTGTAGTTCCAGTGCTCCAGCAGCAGGCCGGTCGCGACCAGGCCGAGGCCGGAGCCGACGCCCATGGAGGCGCTGATGGCGGCGACGCCGCCGGTCACCTTCTGCTTGGGCAGCTCGTCACGGACGATGCTGATCGCCAGCGGCATCACGCCACCGCCGGCGCCCTGGAGGACGCGGGCGACGATCAGCCAGGTGAAGGAGTGGGTGCTGACCGCCAGCGCCGAACCGGCGACCAGGCCGGCCAGCGAGATCAGCAGCATGGGCTTGCGGCCCCGGAGGTCGCCGAAGCGGCCCAGCAGGGGAGTCAGCACGGCCGCGGACAGCAGGTTGGCGGTCATCAGCCAGGTGATGTTGGAGCCGGAGACGTCCAGTTCCTTGGCCAGCGACGGCAGGATCGGTACGACCGCGGTCTGCACCACGCTGAACGACAGCATCGCCAGGATGAGGGCCGGCAGGACCCGGGCGTTGCTCTGCTTCTCGGCCGCGGTGGTGGGCTGTGGTGCCTCACTCACGGTTGCTTCCTCCCGTACATAGTGAATGAACTGAAGTAACTGTGCCGGGAGATACTTCAGAGTGTCAAATATCGAGTGGTTAAGGTTTGGCAAAGAGGAAGACTTTGCCTTCGGCGGACCGGGTGTTGACGGCCGGTCGGGCGGGCTCGGGGGCGGGCACGGCGAAGGGCCCCGGACCGGAGTCCGGGGCCCTTGCTGGTGCCGGGCCGGTCAGACCAGGGGGCGCAGCGCGGCCGGGCGGGCGCCGTCGATGGCCGGGGAGCCCGGCTCGGCGGCCGCGGTGGTGTCGTCGTGGACTTCGACGTTCTCGCGGCGGAGCTCGTCCTGGACGACCTCCTCCGCGGTGTAGCGCTCCACCACCAGGCGGACCCGCTCGATCGGGGCGAGGTACTTGCGGACCACCGGCCGCTCCTCACGGAGAGTGACCTCCTCTACCGCCTCGGCGATCTCCTTGTCGGTGAGCGAGGCGCGCTCGGCGTCGCCGACCGGCATCCGCTCCACCCGGACCCGTTCGCGGACCACCGGGACGCGGCGCTCGACCTTCTCGCTGGTCACGTATTTGCGCAGCTTCGCGGTGCCCAGGACGTGCCACTCGGTGGTGATGTCCAGGCGCTCCTCGCGGCAGGTGATCTCGACCGGGCCGTTGGGGGCAGAGGCGGCGGCGGTGCCGGTCGGACCGACTGCGGACGGGGCCGGTCGGTGCTTCGGCTCGACCGCCGGGGTGGCGGCCGGCGCGGTCACCGTGCCGTTGGCGACCGGTGCGGGGGTGCTGAGGGTCCGCACGTGGGCCTCCGTGGTGGTGTCGGTGCTGGTGGCCGTCGTGGTGGCGACGGTGGTCATGGTCGGGCCGGGTTCGGGGGAGTGGAAGGCGAGCGGCTTGGCGGCCGCGGCGGCCGAGGTGGTGCCGAAGTCGAGGTCGGGCTGGGCCGCCCGGGCGGGCTCACCCTTGGCCGGGCGGCCGTCCACCGGGGTGTCGAGCCCGTAGTAGCGGTAGAGCTGGAGCTCCTGGGCGGGCGAGAGGTGCTGGCCCACGCCGAAGTCCGGCGAGTCCTTGACCAGCGACTTGTCGTAGGGCACCCGGAGTTCCTCGCCGGAGAACTCGCTCGTGGTGAGCGGGACGAAGGCGTCCCGGCCGAAGATGCCGGTGCGGACGGCCGCCCACTCCGGCCGGCCGGTGGCGTCGTCCAGGTACACCTCGTCGATCGTGCCGATCTTGTCTCCGTTGCGGTCGACCGCCTTGTGGCCGATGAGGTCTCGGGGGTCGATGTCGGTCTGCACTCTTTCCTCCAAGCGCTGCGCCTGCGGAACTCCCGCAGGTAAGGCGGCCGGAGCACCCGTCCCGTCCGCCACTTCACACCAAAAGCCATGAACCGGACGTGCGCGACCGGGGTGCGGCCGGACGGGTCCGGGCTGCTCCGTACGGGGGACGCGCGTAGACCCGGAGTGACCCGACGCACCCGTGATCGCAGGGCCGCCCGCTGGTACCCTGGGCCGCGACCGCCGAGCCCGCTCGGGAGAGTCCCCGACAGCGAAAACCGCTGGTCGAGGCGCCGAAGGAGCAACTCCTCCCCGGAATCTCTCAGGCATCCGTACCGTGCGGGATAGGTCACTCTGGAAAGCAGGGCAGGAGCGTCGGCGCGGGAGCCGGCGATCACCACCCTCACCGACGGTGCAAGCCGACGGAGCGCCACAGCGCGACGTGCGGGCGAAGCTCTCAGGTCCCGATGACAGAGGGGGAGGCCTTTCGGGTCCGTCCGCCCAGGCCGGTCCGCTGTCCGCAGCGGCGTCGGCCGGTCGGCGTGCGTACCCCCGCCGGTCCGTGACCAGGAGGCCTCGACCACCATGAACGCCCAGCCGAACGCGGGACGCCCCACCAGCGCCTCGACCCTCACCGAGCTTGAGCTGGCCAGCCCCTTCGAGAACCGCCACATCGGCCCTGACGCCGCCGCGCAGGAGAAGATGCTGGCGTCCGTCGGCTACGGCTCGCTGGACGAGCTCGCCGCCACCGCCGTTCCCGAGGCGATCCGTTCCATCACCGCCCTGGACCTGCCCGCGGGCCGCAGTGAGGCGCAGGTCCTCGCCGAGCTGCGCGAGCTGGCCGGCCGCAACCAGGTGCTCCAGCCGATGATCGGCCTGGGCTACTACGGCACCTTCACCCCGCCGGTGATCCTGCGCAACGTCATGGAGAACCCGGCCTGGTACACGGCCTACACCCCGTACCAGCCGGAGATCTCGCAGGGCCGCCTGGAGGCGCTGCTCAACTTCCAGACCCTGGTCTCCGACCTGACCGGCCTGCCCACCTCCGGTTCCTCGCTGCTGGACGAGGGCACCGCGGCCGCCGAGGCGATGGCGCTGGCCCGCCGCGTCACCAAGGTCAAGGGCGGCGTCTTCCTGGTCGACGCCGAGACCCTGCCGCAGACCGTCGCGGTGATCAACACCCGCGCCGTGCCGACCGGTGTCGAGGTCGTCGTCGCCGACCTGTCCGGGGGCATCCCGGCCGAGATCGCCGAGCGCGGCGTCTTCGGCGTGCTGCTGCAGTACCCGGGCGCCACCGGCGTGGTCCGCGACCTCACCCCGGTGATCGAGCGGGCCCACGGGTTGGGCGCGATCGTCGCCGTCGCCGCCGACCTGCTGGCGCTGACCCTGCTCAAGTCCCCGGGCGCGCTGGGCGCCGACATCGCCTGCGGCACCTCGCAGCGCTTCGGCGTGCCGATGGGCTTCGGCGGTCCGCACGCCGGCTACCTCTCGGTGCGCGCCGAGTACGCCCGCTCGCTGCCCGGCCGCCTGGTCGGCGTCTCCGTCGACGCCGACGGCAACCGCGCCTACCGCCTGGCGCTGCAGACCCGCGAGCAGCACATCCGCCGCGAGAAGGCCACCAGCAACATCTGCACCGCCCAGGTGCTGCTCGCCGTGATGGCCTCGATGTACGCCGTCTACCACGGCCCGGACGGCCTGGCCGACATCGCCCGGCGCACCCACCGCTACGCCGCCGCCCTCGCCGAGGGTCTGCGGGCCGGAGGCGTCGAGCTGCTGCACGGCGAGTTCTTCGACACCGTCACCGCCGTCGTCCCGGGCCGCGCCGCCGGGATCGCCGCGGCCGCCCGCGCCAACGGCATCAACGTGTTCCAGGACGGCGAGGACCGGATCTCGGTCTCCACCGACGAGACCACCACCCGCGAGCACCTGGCCGGCGTCTGGGCCGCGTTCGGCGTCCCCGCGGTCGAGGTCGCGGAGGCCGCCGACGCGCTGCCCGCCGCGCTGCTGCGCGCGGACGAGTACCTGACCCACCCGGTCTTCCACAGCCACCGCTCGGAGACCGCCATGCTGCGCTACCTGCGCCGCCTGTCGGACCGGGACTACGCGCTGGACCGCGGCATGATCCCGCTGGGCTCCTGCACCATGAAGCTCAACGCCACCACCGAGATGGAGGCGGTGACCTGGCCGGAGTTCGGTCAGCTGCACCCCTTCGCGCCGGTCGACCAGGCCGCGGGCTACCTGACCCTGATCCGCCAGCTGGAGCAGCAGCTGGTCGAGGTCACCGGCTACGACGCCGTCTCGATCCAGCCGAACGCCGGCTCCCAGGGCGAGCTGGCCGGCCTGCTGGCCGTCCGCGCCTACCACCACGCCAACGGCGACACCCAGCGCGACGTCTGCCTGATCCCGTCCTCGGCGCACGGCACCAACGCCGCCTCCGCGGTGATGGCCGGCATGCGCGTCGTCGTGGTGAAGACCCTGGTCGACGGCGACGTGGACGTCGAGGACCTGAAGGCCAAGATCGAGCAGCACCGCGACAACCTGTCGGTGCTGATGGTCACCTACCCGTCGACCCACGGCGTGTACGAGACCCAGATCACCGACATCTGCGCCCTGGTGCACGAGGCCGGCGGCCAGGTGTACGTGGACGGCGCCAACCTGAACGCCCTGGTCGGCCTCGCCAAGCCGGGCAAGTTCGGCGCGGACGTCTCGCACCTGAACCTGCACAAGACCTTCTGCATCCCGCACGGCGGCGGCGGCCCGGGCGTCGGCCCGGTCGCGGTGCGCGCCCACCTGGCGCCGTACCTGCCGAACCACCCGCTGCAGGCGGAGGCAGGCCCGGCCACCGGCGTCGGCCCGATCTCGGCCGCGCCGTGGGGCTCGGCGGCGATCCTGCCGATCTCCTGGGCGTACGTCCGGCTGATGGGCGGCGAGGGGCTCAAGCACGCGACCCAGGTCGCGGTGCTGAACGCCAACTACATCGCCAAGCGCCTGGCCCCGCACTTCCCGGTGCTCTACACCGGTCCGGGCGGGCTGGTCGCGCACGAGTGCATCATCGACCTGCGTCCGCTGACCAAGGAGACGGGCGTGACGGTGGACGACATCGCCAAGCGCCTGATCGACTACGGCTTCCATGCGCCGACGATGTCCTTCCCGGTGGCCGGCACGCTGATGATCGAGCCGACCGAGTCCGAGGACCTGCACGAGATCGACCGCTTCTGCGACGCGATGATCGAGATCCGCGGCGAGATCGACAAGGTCGGCTCGGGCGAGTGGGCCGCCGACGACAACCCGCTGCGCAACGCCCCGCACACCGCCGCCACGCTGGCCGGCGACTGGGCGCACGGCTACTCGCGGCAGGAGGCGGTCTTCCCGGCGGGCGTGAACCCGGCGGACAAGTACTGGCCGCCGGTGAGCCGGATCGACGGCGCGTACGGCGACCGCAACCTGGTCTGCTCCTGCCCGCCGCTGGACGAGTACGGCGTCTGAGTCGGAACGCGGCAGGGCCCTGGCAGAACGTTTCTGCCAGGGCCCTGCCCTTTGCTCCTCGGTGTCTCCCCCGCCCGATGGGGCCCGGGCCGTACGGTTCCGGCCGTACGGTCGTCGGGCCGGGTCGGCTCAGGCCGCGTGGGCGACGGGCCGGCGCGGGCCGATCACCCGGCCGTCGGGCAGCAGCTCTCCGGTGTCCTCGAACAGGACGACGCCGTTGCAGAGCAGGCTCCAGCCCTGCTCCGGGTGGCAGGCCACCGGTACGGCCGCCTCGCGGTCCTCGGACTCGGCCATCGGGCACTCAGGACGGTGCTGGCACATACGCGTACCCTCGCTTCGCTCTGCGATCCTCCCCGTGGTGCGGTCACCGGAGGTCGAGCCGTCCGGAGCCGCCTGGTGGTCGGATCCTGTCCGCGCATCAGCCAGGTTTGACCGATGCTCAAGTGGGTAGGACAGGTGGTCCTTCCACGCTAGTTCCCAGTGTCGGCATCCGGGCTCGCGCGCGCAGCAATTTGGTGACACGCGCCACAACTCCGGGGCAGAGATCACCCGTTCAGGTGGGGCCAGGGGGAATCCGCACACCGGTGGGTCAGTCAGCGCATGGCCCGACGGGGCCATGGCGGGTGGCCCACTCGGGTGGTAGCCGTTCGGGTGATGCCGTCGACGGCCGTCGGAGCGCACGGCGAAGGGCCGCCGGGCACGGTGCCCGGCGGCCGGTCCGGCGGGTGGCGCGGGCTCAGGCGGAGCCGAGCAGCAGCGGCCGGGCCAGCGGTGCGCGGGCGAGCAGCGGGAGCAGTTCGGCGGCCGGGTAGGCGCGGTGCGCGGTGACGCCGAGCGGGGCCGGGGCCAGCGGGATCAGCAGGTCGGTGGACGGGCCGGCGTCGGGGCTGTGCAGCCAGAGCGCGGTGGCGTACTGGCCCGGGAAGGTCAGCAGCCGAGGCTGGCTGCGGGAGCGGGAGCCCTGGGCGAGTTGCCAGGCCTCGCGCAGCGCCCGGACGGTGGAGGAGAGGTACGGGCCGGCGGTGAAGTGGGAGAAGGTGTGGCCCTCGGCGCTCTGCACCACCTCGGCGGCGGCCGCCACCTCCGGGCCGTCCTTGATCAGGAAGCGCCAGCCCGTCCGACGGGCGTTGGGCAGTTCCGGGTGCGGACCGTCGAGGACGTGCACCGCGAGCGGGTGCGCGGGGAGCAGTGGACCGGTCGGGTGACGCAGCGCTGCGGCGGCGGGCTGGCGCAGCGCGGTCTCCGAGTCGAGCGCGCCCAGCACCGCGCGTAGGGCGCTCGGTGGGGGCTGGGGGGTCTGCAGGGTCATGGCGGGTCCGCCTCTCCAGGTGAGATCGGCGTGCGAGTGCGGCATACCGGCGCGGCGCGGTGCGTCTACGGTGACGGGGGCCGGCCTTGTCCGGTTGTGCAGGATCGCGGTGCCGGCGCGGTCGCCGCCGTCGACGAGGGCCTCGGGGCGGGGAGCGGACCGGCCGGAGCGCAGTGCGAACTCAGCGACTTCATCGAACAAATGCGCAGGGTGATCTGTTTATCACAGGCGGTGGCGCCGAGCAAGTCTGCAGATGGCCTGAATTACCGTCAGATCCCTTGCATTGCAAGCCAGTCGGCGCGTTCGGGTATCGATCTTCGAGGTGGGCATGATGCTGGCACGGTCGACCGGCCGGGTGTCTCAGGAGGAGGGGACCGTGGGCGAGAAGGTCGTGGCGACTCGGGCGGATCTCGCGGATCGGCAGCAGTACCGGCTCAAGCTCCAAGCCTGCCTCGACGCGCTCGGGCGGATGCTGCGCGAGGACCGCTTCGACCGGCCGCGGGCGGTGATGGGGCTGGAGATCGAGCTCAACCTGGCCGACGAACAGGGCCTGCCGGTGATGCGCAACGCCCAGGTGCTGAGCGCGATCGGCTCCAGCGACTTCCAGACCGAGCTGGGCCAGTTCAACATCGAGGTCAACATCGTGCCGCACCAGCTCAGCGGGCACGTCTTCGAGGAGCTGCGCGAGGAGATCGACACCGGACTGCGCTACGCCGACCGGCAGGCGGCGGAGGCCGGCGCCCGGATCGTCATGGTGGGCATCCTGCCGACCCTGGAGAACGACCACACCGGGCTGGACGCGATGAGTCACAACCAGCGGTACAGCCTGCTCAGCGACCAGATCCTGGCCGCCCGGGGGGAGGACATCGCGCTGGACATCGAGGGCGTCGAGCACCTCCAGCTGGAGTCGATCACCATGGTCGCCGAGGCCGCCGCGACCTCGCTTCAACTGCACCTCCAGGTGACCCCGGAGCGGTTCTCCTCGGTGTGGAACGCGGCCCAGGCGATCTGCGGGCCACAGCTCGCGCTCGGTGCCAACTCCCCGTTCCTGTTCGGGCGGGAGCTGTGGCGGGAGACCCGTCCGGTGCTCTTCCAACAGGCCTGTGACACCCGTTCGGCGGAGCTCAAGGCCCAGGGCGTGCGTCCGATCACCTGGTTCGGCGAGCGCTGGGTGGACTCGGCGTACGACCTGTTCGAGGAGAACCTACGCTACTTCCCGGCACTGCTGCCGATCTGCGACGACGAGGATCCGCTGAAGGTACTGGCCTCCGGAGGCGCGCCCCGGCTCGCCGAGATGCGGCTGCACAACGGGACCATCTACCGCTGGAACCGGCCGGTGTACGACGTCTCCGGCGGGGTCGCGCACCTGCGGGTGGAGAACCGGGCGCTGCCGGCCGGGCCGACGGTGGCCGACACCCTGGCCAACGCCGCCTTCTACTACGGGCTGGTGCGGGTGCTCGCCGAGCAGCCCCGGCCGATCTGGACCCGGCTGCCGTTCGAGCGGGCGGACGAGAACTTCCGGCAGGGCGCCCGGTACGGCATCGACGCGGTGTTCCAGTGGCCGCGCTCCGGCCGGGCCGGCCGCGGCGGCGGATTGCAGACGGTGTCGGCGGTCGACCTGGTCCTCAACGAGCTGCTGCCGATGGCCTACCAGGGCCTGGACGAGTGGGGCGTCGAACCCGCCGACCGGGACCGCTACCTGGGGATCATCGAGCAGCGCTGTCTGCGCCGCACCAACGGCGCGGCCTGGCAGAGCGCCACCTTCCACCGGCTGCGCGAGCGGTACGGGATGGACCGCCCGGCCGCGCTCGCCGCGATGACCAGGCGCTACGCCGAGCACATGCGCGGCGGCGAGCCGGTGCACACCTGGCCGGTCGGCTGAGCGCTCCGGAGGCTGTGTCAGGATGATCGCTCCGGTCGTCGGCCGACCGCCGGAGCCATCACCCGTTCGATGGAGCATCCGTTCGATGGAGCGCCCGTGACGACCCGCTCGACCGCGCCGGAGAGCGCGCCGCCCACCCCGCGCCTGCTCGGCGTTGAACTGCTGATCGTCCTCGGACTGTCGCTCGGGGCCAGCGGGATCAGCGCGGTGATCAGCTTCGCGGGCTCGCTCACCGAACCGATCCACCTCGGGCAGCAGGTCGCCACGCTGAACGGCTCGCGCGCGCCCGGGCGGCCCTGGCTGGACCTGGTGTGGCAGCTCTACTCCATCGCGCGCGGGCTGATGCCGGTGGTGCTGGTCGGCTACCTGCTGGTGCGCGAGGGCGCCTCGCTGCGGGTGCTGGGCTTCGACCTGCGCCAGAAACTGCGCGACCTCGGCCGGGGCGCGGGCGTCGCGGCGGCGATCGGCGGCTCCGGGCTGGTGTTGTACCTGGCCTCGCAGGCCGCCGGGTACAACCTGACGGTGGCGCCCTCGGGACTGCCGGACGTCTGGTGGCGGGTGCCGGTGCTGGTGCTGTCGGCCTGGCAGAACGCGATCCTGGAGGAGGTCGTCGTCCTCGGCTACCTGCTGCGCCGGCTGGCGCAGCGCGGGTGGTCCTGGCCCGCGGTGGTGGCGGCCAGCTCGGTGCTGCGCGGCTCGTACCACCTGTACCAGGGAGTCGGCGGGCTGGTCGGCAACATGGTGATGGGGGCGGTGTTCTGCCTGCTGTACCGGCGCTGGGGGCGGGTGATGCCGCTGGTGGCGGCGCACGCGCTGATCGACACGGTGGCCTTCGTCGGGTACGCGCTGCTCGCCGGGCACGTCAGCTGGCTGCCGACCCCCTGAGCGGTCCGCCGGCCGGCAGCGCGTGGGCGCGCGGCGGGCGGATGAGCAGCCGGTCGACGTGCCGGCGCTCCAGACCCTGACCGGGGTCGATCGGCAGCAGCAGGCGGTCGCGGCGCCAGAGCGAGCGGCGGACCAGTCGGGACGGGATGACGTCGTCCACCCAGGCGAACGGCCGTCCCTCGGCGTAGCGCAGCAGCGGCGCCCACTTGCGGGCGGAGAACAGCTCCATGAGCGGGACGCGCGGGTCGCCGGGCTGGGGGACGTAGCCGGTGAAGCGGACGAAGGGGAGCGGGTCCAGGCCGATCGCCGGGGCGATGTGGTCGTTGGCGTGCTCCTCCCAGGTGGTGGCCCAGACCAGTTCGTAGGTGCCGGCCAGTTCGCGCAGCCAGGCGCCGTGCTTGGCGGCGAGCAGGACGGCGTAGCCCAGCAGGGTGTGGGAGTCGAACCCGGCGTCCGGATGCGGACAGACCGGGTTCAGCACCCCGTCGACGTCCAGGAACAGCAGTGGCTTCGGCACCGGTGGGCCCCCCAAGTGGATGGTGTTTCCTACCTGGTCGGACGAACCACCCGTACCCCTGGTTGCTCTTAGGCGGGCGCACGCGGGGCGCACAGGGCGCTCACGGCGCGGGCGCGGGCTCGCTCGCGGGCACCGGTGCGTCCGGGGTGCTCCGACGGGGAGCGCGGCGGGACAGCCGGCGGACCTGCGGGTCGATCAGCACGGCGGCGCTGAGCAGCAGGCACAGCGCGGCGCAGGCCCAGAGCGCGCCGGACAGGCCGAGCGCGGCGGCCACCGGGCCGGCCAGCGCGGTGCCGACCGGGGCCAGCGAGTAGGAGCCGAGCTCGTCGTACGCGGAGACCCGGGAGAACATCTCCTCCGGGATCTCCTGCTGGAGCACGACCATCCAGTTGACGCCGAAGACGGTCACCCCGACGCCGGACAGGAACATCGCGGCGACCAGTGCCGGCAGCGGTGCGCCGGCGGCCAGGGCCAGGGCGGGCGCGCCGAACAGGAACACGCCCCAGTTGCCGACCAGCAGGATCCGGCGGGGGCGCCAGCGGGCCATCAGCAGACCGGTGACCACCAGGCCGACGCCGTAGGCGGACATCGCCAGGCCCCAGGCGCCCGCGCCGCCCAGGCGTTGCTCGGCCACCGTCGGCCCGTACACCGACTCGACCGTGTTGATGCAGGCCACCACCACGGCGAACTGCAGCACGATCACCCAGAGCCAGCGGCGGGAGGCGAACTCCTGCCAGCCCTCCCGCAGGTCGCGCAGCATGCCGCCGCCCGTGGGCGCGGGGGCGGACTCGGCCTCCAGGAGGAACCGCAGGCCGGCGGCGGCCAGGAAGCAGAGGGCGTCCAGGCCGAGCACCCAGCCGGGGCCGGCCGCGGCGGTGAGCGCCCCGCCGAGGGCGGCGCCGCCGATCTGGGCGGCGTTCTGGCCCATCCGGAAGACCGAGAAGGCCCGGGCGGCGTGGTCCCGGGGGACGGCCTGCATGATCATGCCCCCGGCGGCGGGGGAGTAGAGCGCGTAGCCGGCGCCGCCGGCGGCGGAGAGCACCAGCAACTGCCACAGCCGGACGTTCCCGGCCAGGACCAGGGCGGCCAGGACGGCCTGGGAGACGCCGCTGAACAGGTTGGCGGCGACCATGACGTGGTGGCGCGGCAGCCGGTCGGCGAGGGTGCCTCCGACCACCACCAGCAGCACGGTGGGGACCAGCCGGGCGGCGGTGACGTAGCCGATCTCAGCGGCGCCGCCGCCGTTGCCGAGAACGGCGAAGGCGGTGGCGACGGGGGCGCCGGCGTTGCCGAGGCCGCTGATCACGGTGGCGGCGGTCTGGATCCGGAAGTTGCGGCTCGCCCAGGACAGGCGGCGGGGGCGCGGCGGGGGTGGGGTGGGCACCCGGGTGACTATGGCCGGAGTCCGTACAGGTGTCCATCCGGTTTCGGCCCCTGTCCGGTGCGTCAGCCGAGGTGGCCCCAGAGGAAAGTGAGGGTGCGCCGCCAGGCGATCCGGGCCTGCAGGGGGTCGTGGGTGCCGAGCGGGTTCTCGTCGTTCATGAAGGCGTGCCCGGCCGGGTAGAAGTGGATCTCGGGGCGGATGTCGGTGGCCTCGCCGATCCGGATCGCGGCCTCGTCCACGGCGGCCATCGGGATGGAGCCGTCGAGTTCGCCGAAGTGGCCCAGGACGTGGGCGGTCAGGCCGCGGTAGTCGAAGTCCGGGTCCGGCGGGAGGCCGTAGAACGGGACCGCGGCGGCCACCCGGTCGCCGGCCCGGGCAGCCAGCACCAGGGCGAAGCCGCCGCCCATGCAGAAGCCGACCACGCCGACCGCGTCGCCGACCACGTCGTCCAGCGAGAGCAGGAAGTCGACGGCGCCGGAGAGGTCCTCGACGGCCCGCTCGACCGGCAGTTCGCGCTTGAGCCGGGCCGCCTCGGCGCGGTCGTGGGTGGTGGCGCCGCCGAACAGGTCGGGGGCGAGGACGGTGAACCCCTCGGTGGCGAAGCGGTCGGCCATGTCCGCGACGTGCGAAGTGAGCCCCCACCACTCCTGCACCACCACCAGGCCCGGCCCGACCCCCTGCGGAGGACGGGCCAGGTACCCGTGCGCGGTGCGGCCGTTGCTCGGGAAGGTGACGTTCTGCCGGGAGCCGCCCTGGTCAGGCATGGCTTCCTCTCGGTGGGTCGGGCCGCGTGCGGCGAGGGGACGGGAGGGCGTGGACGGTCAGCCCATCTCTTCCAGGGCGCGGCCCTTGGTCTCCTTGATGCAGAAGGCCACGAACGGGATCGAGAGCAGCGCGAAGGCCGCGTAGATGACGTACGTCGCGGAGAGGTTCCAGTCGGCGAGGTCCGGGAAGCTGACGGTGATCGCCCAGTTGGCGATCCACTGGGCCGAGGCGGCGACCGACAGGGCCAGCGCGCGGATCCGGTTGGGGAACATCTCGCCGAGCAGCACCCAGACCACCACGCCCCAGGAGAAGGCGAAGCAGAGCACGAACACGTGCGCGGCGACCAGGGCGACGGTGGCGTGGGTGTTGTCCAGGGTGGCGGTGTCGCCGGTGCCGTGCCGGTAGGAGAACGCCCAGGCGGCGGTGGACAGGGCGAGGGCCATGCCGACGGAGCCGGCCAGGGCCAGCGGCTTGCGGCCGATCCGGTCCACCAGGACCATCGCGATCACCGTGCCGATCACGTTGATGATCGAGGTGGAGAGGCTGATCAGCAGCGAGTTGGACTCGTTGATGCCGACCGACTGCCACAGGAGGGAGGAGTAGTAGAAGATCACGTTGATGCCGACGAACTGCTGGAACACCGAGGCGCCGATGCCGACCCAGACGATCGGCAGCAGGCCGAAGCGGCCGCCGAGCAGGTCCCTGAGCCGGGGCTTGTGGGTGGACGCCAGCACCGCGCGGATCTCGGCGACCCGGGCGTCCAGGTCGACGTCCTCGCCCTCGACCTCGGCCAGCACCTTGCGGGCCTGGGCCTCGCGGTGGTCGGCGATCAGGTAGCGGGGCGACTCCGGGATGGCCAGCGCCATCAGGCCGTACACCAGGGCCGGGATGGCCTCGACGCCGAGCATCCACTGCCAGGCCTGGATACCGCCCAGGTGGCCGGTTGACTCGCCGCCGGCGGCCTGGTTGAGCGCCCAGTTGGCGAGTTGGGAGACGGTGATGCCGAGCACGATCGCCATCTGCTGGAAGGACGCCAGCCGGCCCCGATAGGCGGTCGGGGCGACCTCGGCGATGTAGGTGGGGGCGATCACCGAGGCGATGCCGATAGCGATGCCGCCGACCACGCGCCAGGAGGCGAGCGCCTCGATGTTCGGCGGGAACATCGAGCCGATGCCGCTGGCCGCGAACAGCACGGCGGCCAGCAGCATCGTGCGCACCCGGCCGAAGTGGTCGGCCAGCCGGCCGGCGATCACCGCGCCGACGGCCGAGCCCAGTAGCGCGATGGCCACCACGAAGGCGGTGGTGCCGTGGCCCACCGCGAAGTGCTTCTGGATGCCCGTGACCGCGCCGTTGATCACGGCGCTGTCGTAGCCGAACAGGAAGCCGCCCATCGCGGCGGCCGCCGAAATGAAGATCACGTGCCCGAGGTGGGCCTCGCCGGACGCCCGTTGCTGGTGGACTGTGGACACGTGCGCTCCCCGGGGTGGACGGGCCCGCTCTGACGGCTGGGCAGGACTCGTCTCACATTCGAGCAGCGCGGCGGCCGACCTGCCCGAGTTCAGGGCCGATCGGGTGAAACAGGGTCAGTCGGTGGTGCGGATGGTGCTCGTGCGCCGCTCGTGGCGCCGCAGCAGCTGGGCGCGGGCGGCGGCGTCCTGGTCGCGGCGCAGGGCGGGGGCGTCCGCCCGGGCGGCGAGTCGGTCGGCGATCGCGTGCTGCGCCGCGGCCGGCTTCTTGTCGTCGTACTTGAACTTGGCGCGCACCTCGCGGACCGTCAGCCGCAGCCCGCGCAGACCGGGCAGCAGCCGGGCGAACTCGCCCTCGCCGGGGACCACCCGGACCTGCGGGGTCTCCGGCTGGAAGTGTGCCAGCTGGCGGTTGAGGATCTCCGCCTTGCCCGCGGCGGACTCGACCAGCTCGGCGGTGCAGTGGAAGTGGACCGAGGCGTAGTAGCTGGTGGGCGTGCCGGGCTCACCGCGCCAGTGGCCGGGGGCGAAGGCGTAGTCGTCGGTGACCGCCAGGGTGACGTTCGGGTCGGACCGGACGGCGGCCAGCAGCGGGTTGGGTGCGGCGAGGTGGAGCAGGATCTCGCCGCGCCCGGCGTCCAGCAGGAAGTGCGTCGGGACGAGCACCGGGCCGTCGCCGGGGCGGCCGTTGGCGGCGAGCAGGCCGAAGTCGCGGCCCTCGGCCAGCCAGGCCTGCCACTCCTGCTCGTCGCCGCGGTCCCAGGACCTGATCAGCATCTGGGGCCCTCCTCAGCGGGGGAACGCGCGCATGTGCGCGGGCAGCGGGATCGTCGGGTCGTACGGCTCGGGGGTGCCGAACACGGTGCTGACCGGGACGATGCCGGACCAGTGCGGCAGGTCGGCGTCGGCCGGGTCGTCGTTGGCGCCGTCCTCGCGGGTCTTGGCCGAGACCTCGTCCAGCTCCAGCCGGATCACGGCGGTGGCGGCGAGCTCCTTGGGGTTGGCCGGGCGGACCTCGCCGGAGCGGCCGGGGACGACCTGGTCGACCAGGGCGGCCAGCGCGACGTCCAGTTCCTCGGGGTCGGTGACCTGGTACGCGGTGCCGTGGGCGACCACCGAGCGGAAGTTCACCGAGTGGTTGAAGGCGGACTTGGTCAGCACCAGGGCGTCGACGTGGGTGACGGTGACGCAGACCTTCAGGCCCTGCTCGTCGGTGGCGGCGCGCAGCGGGCGGCTGCCGGTGGAGCCGTGCAGGTAGAGCCGGCTGCCGACCCGGGCGTAGATCGTCGGCAGGACGACCGGGGCGCCGTCGGCGACGAAGCCGAGATGGCAGAGGTAGGTCCCGTCGAGGATGGCGTGGATCGCCTCCCGCTCCCAGGTGGCGCGGTCCTTGTAGCGGGTGGGGGTGGTGCGGGGGGTGCGGGCGTAGCTGGCGGCCGCCTCGGGCCGGGATCCGGAGGGGGCGTCCCGGTGGGCGTCCGGATGGGCTTCCGGGTGGGCTTCCGGTGTGGTCGACATGACAACCTCTATGTACTAGTGCATAATCAGCTTTGTGCTAGGAGACTATCCGCTGAAAGGGCGACGCGCCAGCGAAATCGCGGCCCACATCGAACAGGGCGTGAGCAGCGGGCGGCTCGCACCCGGAGCCGCGCTGCCCCCGCTGCGCGAACTCGCGACGGAACTCGGCGTCAACCCCAACACGGTGGCCGCCGCCTACCGGCTGCTGCGCGACCGCGGCGTGATCGAGACGGCCGGGCGAAAGGGCAGCCGGATCCTCCCCAGGCCCGCGCTCACCCCGCGCGACCAGATCCGCATCCCCGTCCCCGCCCGGGCCCGCGATCTGTCCAGCGGCAACCCCGACCCGGCGCTGCTGCCCGACCTCGTCCCGGCCCTGACGGCCGCCGCCGAGGCCGCCCGGGCCGAACCCGTGCTCTACGGGCACCCGCGCACCGACCCCGGCCTGCTCCGACTCGCCCGCGCCTCCTTCGAGGCCGACGGACTGCCCGGCGGCCCGATCGCCGTCGCCTCCGGCGCGCTGGACGCCGTCGAGCGCACCCTCGGGGCCTGGCTGCGCCCCGGCGACCCGGTGGCCGTCGAGGACCCGGGCTGGGGCAGCCTGCTCGACCTGCTGCCCGCGATGGGCCTGCGGCCCCTGCCGGTCCGTCTGGACGACGAGGGACTGCTGCCGGACTCGCTGGCCGCGGCGCTGGCCCAGGGCGCCCGCGCGGTCGTGGCGACCAGCCGCGCGCAGAACCCGACCGGCGCGGCGGTCGGCGAGGCCCGGGCGGCGGAGCTGCGGGCGGTGCTGGCCGAGCACCCCGGAGTGCTGCTGATCGAGGACGACCACGGGCACGGCATGGTCGACCAGCCGTACCGGCCCCTGGTCGGGGCCGGCTCACGGCACTGGGCGGTGGTGCGCTCGGCGGCCAAGGCCTACGGGCCGGACCTGCGGGTGGCGGTGATGGTCGGCGACGAGGAGACGGTCGGCCGGGTCGCCGGGCGGCTGCGGCTCGGCGCGGGCTGGGTCAGCCACCTGCTGCAGCGCACCGTCGCCGAACTCTGGCGGGCCGACGCGGCGCCGGCCGCGAGCGTGGCCGCCGCCTACCGGGAGCGCCGGGAGACGCTGCTGACGGAGCTGGCGGCGCGCGGCATCGAGGCGCACGGGGCGAGCGGGCTGAACGTCTGGGTGCCGGTGCCGGACGAGACCTCGGCGCTGGCGGCGCTGGTGCAGCGCGGCTGGGTGGCGGCGCCCGGGGCGCGGTTCCGGATCCAGTCGCCGCCCGGGCTGCGGTTCACCGTCGCGTGCCTCGACCCGGCGGGCGCAACGGAACTGGCCGACGACCTGGCGGCGGTCCTGGGAACGGGCGGTGCCGACACCAGGCTGGTCTGAACCCGTCGGTAACAAAGCGGGAAACCTGCTGCACGTACCTAGCGGTGACCGGCACGGCCATGTCATCTTCCTTGCGCCACCGGCCGGCGGCCTTCCCTCACCTACGCGTCTTCCCGTCCCCATACCGCGGGGAGACCGAGCCGCAGGAGTTCCGCCGTGCCCGAAAACGGTTCGAGCATCACCCGCAGCACCCCTCGACTCGGCCGACGGCTGCTCACCGCAGCCGCCGCCCTGCCGCTGACCCTGGCCGGACTGGCCCTCGCCGCCCCCGCCTCGGCGGCCCCGGCCACCGCACCCAGCGGGCCGACCGCCAGCGTCACCCTCGGCGACAGCTACATCTCCGGCGAGGCAGGCCGCTGGAAGGGCAACTCGGCCGACTCCAGCGGGAGCCGGAGCGGCACCGACCGGGCCTGGAACGGCAGTTCGTACGACCCCTCGGTGGTCTACGGCCCGACGGCGGCGAGCGGGTGCGACCGCTCCGACGTCGCCGAGGTGCTCGGCGCCCAGGGCGTCGCGCAGAAGCAGATCAACCTGGCCTGCTCGGGTGCCGTCACCGGCAACATCTTCCGCGCCTCCAACGGCGGGCAGTCCCTCAAGGGCGAGGCCCCGCAGGCAGACCAACTCGCCACCGTGGCTGCCCAGAACAACGTCAAGCTGATCACGCTGTCGATCGGCGGCAACGACCTCGGCTTCTCCAGCGTGATCTCCAACTGCGTCCAGGACTACCTGGTCTGGTACTCCTACTGCCACAACTCGCAGCAGTCGGCGATCGACTCGAAGATGCCTGCCGCGATGGCCGGGGTCGGCAAGGCGATCGACGAGATCCGGGCCGCCATGGCCAACGCGGGCTACGCGTCGTCCGACTACCGGCTGGTGCTGCAGTCGTACCCCTCGCCGATCCCGCGCAGCGCCGAGATGCGCTACCCGGAGAGCGGCTGGAGCCGCTCGGACACCGGCGGCTGCCCGTTCTGGGACGGCGACGCGGACTGGGCGCGCGACTCGATGGTGCCGGAGATCTCCAAGGCGCTGGCCGGAGTCGCGGCGTCCAAGGGGGCGCAGTTCCTGGACCTCTCCAACATGCTGCAGGGCCGCGAGGTGTGCTCCACCTCCGCGCAGCAGCCGACCGCGGGCTCCGGCCCGTCCGCGACCACCAGTGAGTGGGCGCGCTTCCTGGACGGCGGGCTCAACACCACCCAGGGCGTGCTGCAGGAGTCGATGCACCCCAACTACTACGGGCAGCAGGCGCTCGGTGCGTGCCTGAGCCAGCTGTGGGCGCGGCCGACGGGCAACTTCGCGTGCAACAACACGGCCGGGCGGGACGCGAGCGGGATGTACCTGACGGCGGAGTGAGACGGACGTGCCGCCGCCCCTCCGCCCGGGCGAGGGGCGGCGGGGCGGTTCGGGGCGGGCTTCGGGCTGGGGGTCGGCCCTCGGGTCAGCCCTTGGCGAGCAGGGACTGGGCGTGGGCCCGCACCTGATCTTTCGTCAGATAGGCGTCGGTGTACTCGAAGTCCTGCAGTCGGGCGGGCTGGCGGGCCAGGAAGCCGGTGCGGACGAAGTCGTCCCCGGCGGTCGCGTTGAGCAGCCAGTTCGCGCCCACCCGGAACTTCGCCACATTGGTGCGCATCGCCATCAGGTGGTAGCCGCGGGCCACCAACTGGGCCGGCACGCCGCGCAGTTCGACGCCGACCGGCTTGGACACCGCGTCCTTGCCGCCGAGGTCGACCACCAGGCCCAAGTCCTTGTGGTAGTAGGGCTCCAGGGGCTGGTTGCGGAGCGAGGCGATCACGTTGTCGGCCACCGCGCGGCCCTGGCGGGCCGAGTGCTGGGCGGTCGGCGGGCAGACCGCGCCGTCGCCCTTGGCCAGGTCGGGGACGGCGGCCGCGTCACCGAGCGCGAACACGCCCTCGAACTGCGGCACCCGCATCTCGGCCGTCACCACCAGCCGGCCGCGGACCGTCTCCGCGTCCAGGGTGCCGATCAACGGGCTCGCGGCCACGCCGGCGGTCCAGATCAGGGTGCGGCAGGGGAGCACCCGGCCGTCGGTGAACTTGACCGACTCGGCGCCGACTTCGGCCACCGAGACGCCCAGCGACACGTCGATGCCGCGGTCGCGCAGCACCTCCAGGGCGGCCGTGCCGAGTGCGTCGCCGAGCTCGGGCATCAGCTTGGGGGCGATGTCGATCAGGTGCCACTTGATCTGGCGGGCGTCCAGCCGGGGGTAGCGGCGGGCGGCGGCGGTGGTCAGGCGCTGCAGGCAGGCGGCCGTCTCGGTGCCCGCGTAGCCGCCGCCCACGACCACGAACTGCAGCCGGGACTCGCGCTCGCGCTGGTCCAAGGTGGCCGAGGCGAGGTCGAGTTGGGCGATCACGTGGTCGCGGACGTAGGCCGCCTCGGCAAGCGTCTTCATGCCGCGGGCGTAGTCGGTGAGCCCGGGGATGTCGAAGGTGCGGGTGACGCTGCCGGGGGCGAGCACCAGGACGTCGTACTTCTGCGCGACCACCTCGTCGGTGATCTTGCGGACGACACACACCCGGGAGGCCGGGTCCACACCGATGGCGCCGCCCGGGACGATGTGGGTGCGGCGCAGGCTCCGGCGCAGCGAGACCGCGACGGACTGGGGGGTGAGGACGCCGGCGGCGACGTGCGGGAGGAGGGGGAGGTAGAGCTGGTAGCTGAACGGTGTGACCAGCGTGATCTCGGCCTCCGACGGCGAGAGCTTGCGTTCGAGGCGGCGGGCGCACTCCAGGCCTGCGAAGCCGCCGCCCACGATCAGGATCCGAGGTCGTTCCATCGCTCATCCCTTTGCCGTACAGGTCGTACCGGAAGGCCCCCATTACTGTCCGCCACACTCGCACGGAGCAGCGGGGGCTGCCACCGGGGTGGGGCGGAGGGGGGAGGCGGGGAAAGGGGGACGGGTGGGTCGTGGGGCGGGGACGTACGGAGGGGGACGGGCACCGATAGGCTGTCGGGCGTGCTCCCCGAGGTGACGGCGGTCCGGTATGTGACGCCACTGCGAGAAGGCGGCTCGATGCCGGGCCTGGTCGAGGCCGACGACCGGCGGCTGTACGCGCTGAAATGGGTCGGCGCGGCGCAGGGCCGCAAGGCCCTGGTGGCGGAGGTGCTGGCCGGGGAACTGGGCCGGCGGCTCGGGCTGCCGGTGCCGGAGCTGGTGACCGTCGACCTGGATCCGGTGCTCGCGCGCAGCGAGCCGGACCACCAGGTGCAGGACCAGATGCGGGCCAGCGGCGGGACCAACCTCGGGATGGCCTTCGTCAGCGGCGCGCTCAACTTCGACCCGCTCTGCTTCGACGTGGACCCCGAACTGGCCGGGCAGGTGCTCTGGTTCGACGCGCTGATCGGCAACGTCGACCGGTCCTGGCGCAACCCCAACCTGCTGGTGGCCACCGGCGGGCTGCGGCTGATCGACCACGGCGCGAGCCTGATCTTCCACCACAACTGGGCCGGCGCCGCCGCCTGGGTGCGCCGCCCGTACGACGCGTCCGACCATGCGCTGCTGCGGGCCCGGCCGGATCTGGCGGCGGCGGACAAGGAGCTCGCGCCGCTCGCGGAGGCGGCGGTCGAGGCGGCGGTGGCGCAGATCCCCGAGGTGTGGCTGATGGACGAGTTCGGCTTCGACTCGCCCGAGGACGTGCGCGCCGCGTACCGCTCCCAGCTGACCGAGCGACTGGCCGGTCCGCGTGACTGGCTGCCGGAGGTGCCCGCATGACCGAGCCGCTGTCGGCCGCGCTGCCGGCCGTCGTGGAGCTGCACGACTACGAGTACGCCGTGATCCGGGCGGTGCCGCGGGTGGAGCGGGGTGAGTGCGTGAACGTCGGGGTGCTGCTGTACTGCCGGCAGAACGCGCACCTGGCCGCGCGCACCCACCTGGACCAGGCCCGGCTGCTGGCGCTGGACCCGGTGGCGGACGTGCAGGGGGTGCGGCGGGCGCTGCAGGGGATCGAGGCGGTCTGCCTGGGTGGCCCGGCCGCCGGTCCGGCCGCTTCGGACAGCCCCGGGCAGCGGTTCCGCTGGCTGACCGCGCCGCGCAGCGCGATCGTCCAGCCGGGGCCGGTGCACACCGGGTTGACCGCGGACCCGGAGGCGGAGCTGCGGCGGCTGTTCGATCAGCTGGTGCTCTGACCTTCCCCCGATCGACGGACGTGTGAGGCGACTCGCCGACGGTTGCCGTGGTCAAAGCTTGAGTTACTGAAGCACTCGGCCGTACGCTGACCCCATGGGTTCGACCTCGACGACGACCGTACCGACCAACGCCGAGCTGATGGAGGCGTTGGCCGCCGTCGGCGCCGCGTACTTCCAGGACTTCGCGGCGGCCGCGGCCCGGCACGGGCTGTCCTCCTCCCAGGCCAAGGCGCTGGGCTCGGTGCAGGAACCGGTGCCGATGCGGGCACTGGCCGGGCGCCTGGGCTGCGACGCGTCGAACGTGACCGGGATCGTGGACCGGCTGGAGACGCTGGGCCTCGCCAACCGGGAGGCTGCCGCCGGCGACCGGCGGGTGAAGATCGTGGTGATCACGGACGAGGGCCGGGAGATCCTCAACCGCATCCGCGGCGAGATGGCCCGCACCCACCAGGCCTTCGAGGCGATGACCGACGAGCAGCGGATCGCCCTGCACTCGATCTGCGGGCAGGTCCTCCCGGTGCTGGCCGGCCGGACGGGCGTCGCGCAGCAGTAGCGGCCGCCCGGCCGGTGCGCTCACGGGCGCATCGGCGGGCCGTGAGCGCATGGCGGGCCGTGGGCGCATCGGTGGTTGCGCTCGTGGGTGCATCGGCGGGCCGTGGGCGCATCGGTGGGGCTGCGGCGGATCGGCGGCTGTGGGGATCGGCGGGCGGGAGTCGGGCGACCCCATCCGCCGACGTTCGGCGTGACCTCGGCTGTTAGGCTTGCGAAGCGTGAGCGCGAAGCCCCAGATCCCCAATGTCCTGGCCTCCCGGTACGCCTCGGCGACCCTGGCCCAGCTGTGGTCCCCCGAGCACAAGGTGGTCCTCGAGCGCCACCTGTGGCTCGCCGTCCTGAAGGCCCAGCAGGACCTCGGTGTCGAGGTGCCGGCGAACGCCGTCGCCGACTACGAGCGGGTGATCGACCAGGTCGACCTCGGCTCGATCGCCGCCCGTGAGCGGATCACCCGCCACGATGTGAAGGCCCGGATCGAGGAGTTCAGCGAGCTCGCCGGGCACGAGCAGATCCACAAGGGGATGACCTCCCGGGACCTGACCGAGAACGTCGAGCAGCTGCAGATCCGCCAGTCGCTGGAGCACGTCCGGGACCGTACGGTCGCCGTGCTCGTGCGCCTGGCCGACCTGGCCGCGCAGCACTCCGAGCTGGTCATGGCCGGCCGCTCGCACAACGTGGCCGCGCAGGCCACCACCCTGGGCAAGCGTTTCGCGTCGATCGCCGACGAGCTGCTGGTCGCCTTCCGGCGGCTGGAGGAGCTGATCGCCCGCTACCCGCTGCGCGGGATCAAGGGCCCGGTCGGCACCGCCCAGGACATGTTGGACCTGCTCGGCGGCGACACCGAGAAGCTGGCCGAGCTGGAGCGCCGGGTCGCCGGCCACCTCGGCTTCGAGAACGTGCTCACCAGCGTCGGCCAGGTCTACCCGCGCTCGCTGGACTTCGAGGTGCTCACCGCCCTCGTCCAGTTGGCCGCCGCGCCGTCCAGCCTGGCCAAGACCATCCGTCTGATGGCCGGCCACGAGCTGGTGACGGAGGGCTTCAAGGAGGGCCAGGTCGGCTCCTCCGCGATGCCGCACAAGATGAACACCCGCTCCTGCGAGCGCGTCAACGGCCTGGCCGTCATCCTGCGCGGCTACGCCTCGATGACCGGCGAGCTGGCCGGCGACCAGTGGAACGAGGGCGACGTCTCCTGCTCCGTGGTGCGCCGGGTCGCGCTGCCGGACGCGTTCTTCGCCTTCGACGGCCTGCTGGAGACCTTCCTCACCGTCCTGGACGAGTTCGGCGCCTTCCCCGCCGTGGTAGAGGCCGAGCTGGACCGCTACCTGCCGTTCCTGGCCACCACCAAGGTGCTGATGGGCGCGGTGCGCGCGGGCGTCGGCCGGGAGACCGGTCACGAGGTCATCAAGGAGCACGCCGTCGCCTCCGCGCTGGCGATGCGCGCGGGCGCCCGGGAGAACGAGCTGCTGGACCGCCTCGCCGCCGATGAGCGGATCCCGCTGGACCGGGCCGCGCTGGACGCGCTGCTGGCCGACCGGCTGTCCTTCACCGGTGCGGCCGCGGCGCAGGTCGCCGAGGTCGTCCGCCAGGTGGAGGCCGTCGCGGCGGCCTACCCGGCGGCGGCCAAGTACGCGCCGGGCGACATCCTCTGACGTAGCGTCAGATCTCTGTCGAGGGCCCCGCCGCCGTTCCGGTGGCGGGGCCCTCGGGCGTCCGGGGGCGGCCCGGGTCGAGCGGCGGGGTGGTGGTGGCGCACGGCCAGTCGCAGTTCGGCTCGGCCAGCGGGTGCGCCTCCTCCGGCGCGAGCACATTGCCCCGGATGGTGGTGAAGGCGATCAGCCCGCCGGCGGTCAGCAGGCCCGCGCAGATCAGCATCGCGGTGTGGAAGGCGGAGTCCACCGAGGACGGCACCCGGTAGGCGTCGCCGCTCAGCCCGGCCAGCGCGGGCAGCGCGGCCACCGCGAGCAGCCCGGCCGCGCGGGCGGCGGCGTTGTTGACGCCGCTGGCGATGCCGGCGTGCCGCACCTCGACCGCGGCCAGCACGGTCGCGGTCAGCGGCGCGACCAGCAGGGTCATCCCGGATCCCATCACCGCCACCGCGGGCAGCACGTCCGCCCAGTAGGAGGAGTCCGGGCCGGTGCGCAGCATCAGCAGCACCCCGGCCGCGCACAGCAGCGGGCCGACGGTGAGCGGGATGCGCGGGCCGATCCGCTTGCCGAGGCGGCCGGCCCGCGCGGACAGGGTCAGCATCAGCACGGTGATCGGCACCAGCGCGAAGCCGGAGACCAGCGGGGAGAAGCCCGAGACGATCTGCAGCTGCACCACCAGCAGGAAGAACACGCCGCTGAACGCCGCGTAGACGCAGAGGGTGACCAGGTTCACGGCGGTGAACAGCCGGGAGGAGAACAGCCCGAGCGGCAGCATCGGATCGGGGGTGCGCCGCTCGACGGCCACGAAGGCGGCGCCCAGCAGCAGGCCGGTCGCCCCGGTGACCCAGACGGCGGGGGACAGGCCCTCCCCGGCGGCGGTGAGCGCGTAGGTGATCGCGCCGAGGGCGAGCGCGGCGAGCAGCGCGCCGGGTACGTCGAAGCGGCCCGTCGCCGACTCGTCCCGGCTCTCCGGGACGTAACGGGAGGTCACCGCGATGACGGCGGCGGCCAGCGGCAGGTTCAGCAGGAAGATCCAGCGCCAGCCGGGGCCGTCCACCAGCCAGCCGCCGAGGAAGGGGCCGACGGCGGCCGACACCCCGCCCAGGCCGGACCACAGGCCCACCGCCGCCGAGCGGTCTTCCGGGTGGAAGACGGCCTGGAGCATGGCGAGCGAGCCCGGGGTGAGCAGCGCCCCGCCGATGCCCTGGACGGCGCGGCCGGCGATCAGCACGTGGATGGTCGGGGCGGCGGCACAGGCCGCGGACGCGGCGGCGAACCAGACCACGCCGATCAGGAAGACCCGGCGCCGGCCGTAGCGGTCGCCGAGGGCGCCGCCGAGCAGGATCAGGCCCGCCAGGGTGAGCAGATAGGCGTTCAGGGTCCATTGCAGCGAGGCGAGGGAGGCGCCGAGGTCGGCGCCGATCCGGGGCAGGGCGACGTTCACCACGGTGCCGTCGAGCATCGCCATGCTGGAGCCGAGCACCGTTGCCAGGAGAACCCAGCGACCCTGCCCGGTGCCCAGGCGCAGAGTGCCTGCTTGAGAGGTGGTCACGGGGCAGATCCTGGTCCGACGGGGTGTACGTGACAAGGGTCACCGGGTGGTGTGTCGGTCGGTGGCGGTGCGTGAGCGAATGGTCGCGTCGCGGTGGGGTGGTCGGCGCAGGGTGGTGGATCAGTGGCGCCGGGTGAATGGATTGTGCACGCACGGTGTGCTGGATCATTCGGAGGGTGACCATGGCGGCGGGGGTGGTTGCGGATTCAAGAGATCGACATTGCTTCACCTGAACGGATGAGTTTTAGTTCAGCGACCGCCCGGCCAGTCCGGACGGATCCACCGGGTGGAACGCCGAGTCCTGCCGCTGCCCGGTGGCTCGAACCGAACTCTGTACGGCAGGAGCGGGGGACCCACAGGTAAGTCGCCGGACCGGAGTTCGCGCCTTTTCAGCGCGCGGACGACCAGGACCGGCTTGGGGTGAAGCCGCGCATGAGCGGCCGGGCAACTCCAGCCCGAACCCGACAGCTCACCTCGCAGGCGTCGGAGAGGAAAATTCCATGCCTGCACAGGCTCGTCGTATCGCCCTGCCCCGTGCCGCCCGCATCGGCATCGCCACCGCCGTCACCGGCGCCTCGTTCGTCCTGCCGCTCGTGACCGCGATGAGCGCCCAGGCGCACACCGCCCCGGCCGCCGCCACCGCTTCGGCGGCCTCGCACGAGGCCGCTCCGGCCGCCTCCGCCACCGGCGCTTCGGTGGCCGGCGCCTCGGCCACCGGTCAGGAGAGCTACCGCGTCGTCAGCGGCGACACCCTCTCGAAGATCGCCGACGCCAAGCACGTCGACGGCGGCTGGCACGCGCTGTACGAGCAGAACCGCTCGGTCGTCGGCGCCAACCCGAACCTGATCTTCCCGGGCCAGCAGCTGGCCCTCGCCGGTCAGGCCGGCCACGCCGGTCAGGCCGCTGACGCTGCGAAGCCCGCCGCTCCGGAGAAGCCCGCCAAGCCGACCGCTCCGGCCACCCAGGACGCCTCCGCCGCCGCGGACACCCAGCCGCAGGTCCGGACCGAGGCCGCCAAGCCGGGTGCCCAGCTGCAGACCCAGGTGCAGACCGCCGCCCCGGCCCAGGCCGTCACGGCCGCCCCGGTCGCCGCCACCTCCGGCTACGTCGCCCCGCTGGCCAACCCGGTGCTGGGCGAGGCCTACGGCGTGGCCGGCTCGATGTGGGCCTCCGGCCACCACACCGGCCAGGACTTCGTCGCCTCCACCGGCACCCCGCTGCGCGCCGTCGCCAACGGTGTCGTGGTGAAGGCCGGCAACGGCGGCGCCTACGGCAACGAGGTCGAGATCAAGCTCGCCGACGGCAAGTACGCCCAGTACGCGCACCTGTCCTCGATCGGCGTGTCGATCGGTCAGACCGTCACCACCGGCCAGCAGCTCGGCCTCTCCGGCGCGACCGGCAATGTGACCGGCCCGCACCTGCACTTCGAGATCCGCACCGGTCCGGAGTACGGCTCGGACATCGACCCGGTCGCCTACCTGCGGGCGCACGGCGTCGCGCTCTGACCCGCCTGCTCCCTGCCGCAGGACTGTGAACCACCGCTGATGCGGGGCGAATCGACCGCCCGGGATGGTCATGTCGGGTGACCGCTCGACCGGGTGATCGCCGCACCAGTGGACCTGGGCGCGGGACACGCCCACGGCCGGTCCGGCCGTACGAGACAGCTCTCGTGCGGCCGGGCCGGCCACCGCCGTTTCCCGGGGCCTCGCGGTGCGTGCGCGAGGTGTCGAACAGGGCGTCAACTCCCGTGATTCCCGGGATGAGCTCCGATTCCGCGAGCCGTTCGGTTTCGGCGGGTCAGTTCCGGTGGACGGGCAGGCCGTGCTCGGCGGCACCGAGCAGCTGGTGCATCCGGTGGCCGAAGTCCTCGGTGTCGTCGGCGGGTTCGGGGAAGACCAGACGGACGTCGCGGTGGCCGTGCGAGTGGTCCAGGCGCAGCACCAGGCCGTGGCGGTCCAGGGCGAGCGGGCGGACGTCCGGCCGGTGGGTGAGCAGGGCCGGGTCGAGCAGGCGGGTGAGCAGATCGAGGGCGTCGGCGTGGTCGTCGGCCAGGTGGGTGAGCAGGGCGGCCTCGTACCGGGCCAGCGGGTCGGGGGCGGCGAGGGTGAGGTCGGCGGCGGTGAGTGCGCTGGTGCCGTACGGGGTGGCGAGGACGGCGTGGGCGACGTCGACGCGCAGGTGGACGCTGAGGCCGTCGTCGGCGAGGTGGGCCAGGTGCAGTCGGCCGGCCAGGGTGAGCCGGGCGCGGATCCGGGCGCGGACGGCGACGGGGGAGACGTCGGTGACGTCGAGCACGACGGCCAGGCCGTCGGTGGCGCCGGCGGCGGCCGCGGTGAGCGGGGCGTCCAGTGGGGCGCGCAGGCGCAGCCGGGAGCCGTGGACGGAGACCGGGGTGTCCAGGTCGTGGTGCTCGCCGAGGGCGCGGACGGTGAGCGAGGAGGTCGCGCTGAGCAGGCTGTGGACCCGGTCGGCGGTGGTGGGCTCGGGCACCTGGGCGTCGCAGGTGGGCAGGCTCATGGACGGACCTCCTGTTAGTTAGGTAAGGCTAACCTAATCTTCGCGGAGGGTGGTGGCAAGTGCGACGGGGCCCGGACGCGTGACGGCGTCCGGGCCCCGGGGGCGGCGGTGGCGGCGGGTCAGCCGACGACGGCCTGGGCGTCGATCTCCACCAGCATCGGCTCCTGCGGCAGTTCGACGAAGACCGTGGTGCGGCAGGGCTTCACCCCGCCCGGCCTGATGTTCTCGTCGATGAACTCGGCGTAGACCTCGTTCATCAGTGGAAAGTCGGCCCGCTTGGTGAGGTAGACACGGAACATCACCACGTCCTCGATGGTGGCGCCGCCGGCCTCGACGATGGCCTTGACGTTCTCCAGCGTGCGGCGGGTCTGGGCCTTCACGTCGCCGTGGTGGAGGTACTCGCCGGTGGCCGGGTCCTGCGGGCCCTGGCCGGAGACCTGGAGGATCGGGCCCTTGCGGACGCCCTGGGAGAACATCCAGGCGGGGGCCGGGGCGCCGTCGGTGCGGATCTCGATCTTGTCGGAGTCCATGGGGTTCCTTACGTGCGGTGGGTGCGGCAGTGAGTGGCGGGCCGTCAGTTGTGCTGGGGGCGGCCGCAGTCGGCCGAAATGGCGCGGGCGGTGGCGAGCAGCTGGGGGAGGAGGTCCAGCACCTGCTCGTACGGGAGGACGACGTCCGGGACGGAGATCGACGCTGCGGCGACGACCCGACCGCTGGCGTCCCGGATCGGGGCGGCCACGCAGTTGATGAAGGCCTCGTGCTCGGCGTGGTCCTGCGCCCAGCCCAGGGCGGCGACCTTCTCCAGCTCGGCGAGCAGCGCCTCGGGCGTGGTGAGGGTGCGTTCGGTGTGCGGGGTGAAGTCGACCCCGGCCACCACCCGGCGGCGCTCGGGCAGCGGGAGGTCGGCCAGCAGCACCTTGGAGACGGCGGCGCTGTGCAGGGCCGCGCGCAGGCCGATCCGGGAGTACATCCTGACCGGGTGACGGGAGTCGTACTTGTCGATGTAGACCACCTCGCCGCCCTCGTACGCCGCCAGGTGCACGGTCTGGCCGGTGGCGGAGTTCAGCTCGGCGAGGTGCGGGGCGGCGATCCGGCGGAGGCCGCGCTGCTCCAGGGCGAGGCCGGAGAGGGCGAACAGGCCCGCGCCGAGGTGGTAGCGGTAGGCCGCGTCACGGTAGACGAAGCGCTCCTCCTCCAGGCTCTGGAGCAGCCGCAGCACGGTGGTCTTGTGCACGCCGAGGACCTCGGCCAGCTGGTCGAGGGAGCGCTCGCCCTCGCCGAGCTGGGCGAGGATGCGCAGGGCGCGGGTGACGGTCTGGCTCATCGGGCTCGGGCTCCGGTCGGGTGGCTGGGGTCGCTGCTCATTCTGCCCGGGCCGGGGGAGGCGGGCCGGACGCGGGAAGCGGGCGGCGCCGGGGGAGCGGGCAGCGCCGGGGAGGCGATGTCGTCGGCGGTGACCCGGGTGGCGGCCCAGTCGGCGGGGGAGGCGTCGAGCAGGGCGGTCACCACCGGGGTGGGCGGCAGTTCGGCCTGGTCGCCGTGGGCGGTCAGGGCGCAGGCCGCGGCCAGGTGGCCGAGTCTCAGCCGGCGGCGCTGGTCCAGGCCGTGCAGGGTGCCGGCCAGGTAGCCGGCGGCGAAGGCGTCGCCCGCGCCGGTGGCCTCCACCACCTCGACGGCCAGGGCCGGCTCGGCGACGGCCGTACCGTCCCGCTCCAGCGCGGTGACCAGCCGGGCGGCGTCCTTGACCACCACGGTGGCGGGGGACGGGAAGCGGCGGCGCAGGGCGGCCGGCTCGTCGGTGCCGAAGGCGGCCTGGGCCTCGTCGGCGCCGAGCAGCAGCAGGTCGGCGGCGTCCAGCAACGGAGGCAGCACCGCCGGGTCGCGGTCCCGCCAGAGCGCGGGGCGCCAGTTGAGATCGAAGCTGACCAGCCGCCCGGGGCGGCGGTCGGCGAGCAGGGCGCGCAGCAGGGCGAGGCAGTCGTCGGAGAGCGCGGCGGTGATGCCGGACAGGTGGAGCAGCCGGGCGCCCGCCAGCAGTCGGGCGGCGGCCGGGTCGGTGAGCAGGGCGGGGGAGAGCGCGGCCGCCGCGGAGCCGCGCCGGTGGTAGTGCAGTCGGCTGCGGCCGGGGCCGAGGTCGTGCCGGTGGCCGGTGGCGCCGCCGACCTCCTTCAGATACAGGCCGGTCGGGCGGTGCGGGTCGACGGTGACCCCGGAGACGTCCACGCCGCGGGCGGCGACCTCGGCGAGCAGGCGGCGGCCGAAGCCGTCGTCGCCGACCCGGCTGATCCAGGCGGTCGGCACGCCGAGGCCGGCCAACGCCCCGGCCACATTGGACTCCGCGCCGCCGACGGACAGCCGGAAGGTGTCCACGGCCTCCAGCGGTCCCGGGCGGTCGGGCAGCAGGACGGCCATCGACTCGCCCAGGCAGACGGCCGTCGGGGGAGGACAGGGGAGGGTCGGCCCCGGGGTGTCCTGTGGCGGCATCTGCTGGGCTCCTCGTCTGCGGCGGCGGTGTGTCGACCTCTGAGGGCGGGTTCGACTCCTGACGGTGGGTTCGACCCCTGGCCGTGGGTTCGACTCCGTTGACCGTGATCCGGCACCGATGCTAGAACCGTGCTGGCAGCATGTGCAACCCTCGTTGCACATGTTGCAACTTGCACGAATGGAGGACAGGGTGAAGCAGACGTTCGCGAGCAGGACGGCCGGGCCGGGGATCGCCGAGGGGGCGGTGGCCGCGCTGGCCGACGAGACCCTCGACTGGCGGTTCAAAGCCGCCCCGCCGGAGAGCTGGGGGCACACCGTCCGCGACTGGCTCGCCACCGGGCCCACCCTCTCCTCCCTCGGCACCCCGCTGCTCACCCTCGACGCCGCCGCGCTCGACCACAACATCCGCACCATGGCCCGCTGGTGCGCCGAGGCGGGCGTCGCGCTCACCCCGCACGGCAAGACCACCATGGCGCCCGAACTCTGGCAGGCCCAGCTCACCGCCGGCAGCCATGGCATCACCCTCGCCAACCTGCCGCAGGTGCGGGTCGCCCGGGCCTTCGGCGTCCAGCGGATCCTGCTCGCCAACACCCTGCTCGACCCGGCCGGACTGGCCTGGCTCGCCGCCGAACTGGCCGCCGACCCGGGCTTCGCCTTCCTCTGCTGGACCGACTCCGCCGACGGCGTACGGCAGATGGACGCGGCGCTGCGCGCCGCCGGGGCCGAACGGCCGGTCGAGGTGCTGATCGAACTCGGCGGCCCGGGCGGGCGGACCGGCGCGCGCGGCGTGGACGCGGCCGTCGAGATCGCCGCCGCCGTCCTGCGCGCCCCCACCCTGCGGCTCGCCGGGGTCGGCGGGTACGAGGGAGCCCTCGCGCACGACGCCACCGCCGAGGGACTGGCCACCGTACGCGGCTACCTCAAGGCGCTCGGCGAGCTGCACGGGCGGCTCGCCACGGCCTACCCGGACGACGCGCCGCCGGTGGTGTCGGCCGGCGGCAGCGCCTACTTCGACCTGGTGGTCGAGGAGTTGGCCGCGCTGCCGGAGGCGCTGGTGGTGCTGCGCTCGGGCGCGTACATCGCCCACGACGACGGGTTCTACCGGGGCATCTCGCCGCTCGCCCGGGGCGCCGGGGAAGCCCCGTTCCGCGGCGCGCTGCACGGTTGGGCCCGGGTGGCCTCCCGGCCGGAGCCCCAGCTGGCGCTGCTGGACGCGGGAAAGCGCGACCTGCCGTTCGACGAGGGCCTGCCCGAGCCGCAACTGGTTCGCGGGGGAGCGGCGTTGACCGGCACGGCGGCCCGGATCACCGCACTCAACGACCAGCACGCCTTCCTCCGCGACGCGGGCGACCTCGCACCGCTCGGTGCGGTGCTGCGGCTCGGCGTCTCGCACCCGTGCACGGCCTTCGACAGGTGGACGGCGATTCCGGTGCTGGACTCGGCGGACGCGGCCGAGCCGAAGGTCACCGGGCTGGTCAGGACGTTCTTCTGATGGCGGTGGGGGAGAGAGCAACCGTCTTCAAGGCGGCGACGATCGTCGACGGGACCGGCGCCGAACGCTACCGGGCGGACGTGCGGATCGCCGACGGGCTGATCACCGAGATCGGTACGGGCCTCGGCGGGGCCACGGAGGTGGACGCCGACGGGCTGGTGCTCGCCCCCGGCTTCATCGACATGCACGCCCACTCCGACCTCGCCCTGCTGCTCGAACCCGAGCACCCGGCCAAGGTCACCCAGGGCGTCACCTGCGAGGTGCTCGGCCAGGACGGCCTGTCCTACGCCCCGGTGGACGACACCACCCTGCCCGCGCTGCGCCGCCAACTGACGGGCTGGAACGGCGATCCGGCGGACTTCGACTGGGACTGGCGCGACGTCGCCGGCTATCTCGACCGGATCGACCGCACCCGGGTCGCCGTGAACGCCTGCTACCTGGTCCCGCACGGCTCGCTGCGGATGCTCGCCATGGGCTGGGACAACCGCCCGCCCGGCCCGGCCGAACTCGACCGGATGCGGCAGGTGTTGGCGCGGAGCCTGCTGGACGGGGCGGTCGGGATGTCCAGCGGCCTCAGCTACACCCCCGGGATGTACGCGGACACCGCCGAACTGGTCGAGCTGTGCACCGTGGTGGCGGCCTACGGTGGCTTCCACGCACCGCACCAACGCTCCTACGGGAAAGGTGCGTTGGAGGGATATGCGGAGATGGTGGAGATCGCCCGGCGGTCCGGCTGCGCGCTGCACCTGACCCACGCCACGATGAACTTCGACGTCAACCGCGGCCGGGCCGGCGAGCTGCTGGAACTGGTCGACCGGGCGCTCGCGGACGGCGTCGACCTCACCCTGGACAGCTACCCCTACCTACCCGGATCCACCACCCTGGCCGCCCTGCTGCCGAGTTGGGCCACCGAGGGCGGGCCGGGCGCGACACTGGCGCGGCTCGCCGACCCGGCTGCCCGGGAGCGGATCCGGTACGCGATGGAGGAGCAGGGCAGCGACGGCTGCCACGGCGTGGTCGCCGACTGGGCGACCGTCCAGATCTCCGGCGTCCGCTCGGCGGGGCTCGCGGAGACGGTCGGCCGGACGGTCGCCGAACTCGCCGTCGAGCGGGGGACCGGCGGGACGCAGGTGTTCCTCGACCTGCTGCTCCGGGACGAGTTGGCCACCACCATCCTCCAGCACGTCGGCCACGAGGAGAACGTCCGGGCGGTGATGCGCCACCGTGCCCACACCGTCGGCAGTGACGGACTGCTCGTCGGGGCCCGGCCGCACCCGCGCGCCTGGGGCGCCTTCCCGCGCTACCTCGGACACTACGGCCGGGAGTTGGGGGTGCTCACGCTGGAGCAGGCCGTCGCCCGGATGACCGGTCGGCCCGCCGCCCGGCTGGGACTGGACCGGCGCGGCCGGGTCGCCTCCGGGTACCACGCCGACCTGGTGCTCCTCGATCCCGAACGGGTCCGGGACGCCGCCACCTTCGAGCAACCCCGGCTGCCCGCCGAGGGGATCGAGTACGTGTACGTCAACGGCACCGCCGTCGTCCGGCAGGGACGCACCACCGGCGCCCGCCCCGGGCGTGCCCTGCGCCGCACCGACCGAGGGACCCTGGCCCCATGAACGATCTGTCCGAGCTGTGGAACGACCCGGTGATCGCGGTGGTCCGCGCGCCCCGGATCCCGGACGCCGCCGCGCTGTGCGCAGCGCTCGCGGAGGGCGGCATCCGCTTCACCGAATTCACCTACACCACGCCGGATGTGACGGACCATCTTGTACGGGCTTCGGCGGCCGGCTGGCGGGTCGGCGTCGGGACGGTGCTGACCGCCGAGCAGGCCGAGCGGGGGATCGACTCCGGGGCCTCCTTCCTGGTCACCCCGGGCTGCCGGCCGGAGGTCGCGGCGGCCGGCCGGTCCCGCGGGGTGCCGGTGGTGCTGGGGGCGCTCACCCCGACCGAGGTGGCCCGGGCGGTCGACCTGGGCGCGGCCGCCGTCAAGATCTTCCCGGCCCGGTCGTTCGGCCCCGGCTACTTCAAGGACCTGCGCGGCCCGTACCCGGACGTGCCGTTGGTGGCATCCGGCGGGGTCAACGCGGGCAACGCGGCCGAGTTCCTGGCGCAGGGGGCGCTCGCGGTGTGCGCGGGGACGGACGTGGTGCCGCCGGCGGTGGTGGAGGCGGGGGACTGGGCGGAGATCACCCGGCGGGCGCGGGTGTTCACCCGGGCGTGCGCGGCGGGGGTGCCGTAACGGAGGCGTGGCCGTGGCGTCGTGAGGGGGCGCGGCAGGGCCCCTTCCGGCGGGTCGGGATGGCGCGGCGGGTCGGGTGGCGCGGCGGGTCGGGGCGGCTGGTCGGGGCGGCTGGTCGGGGCGGCACGGCGGGGTCCGGTGGTGCGGCGCGTGGGTACGGCGGTGGTTCCGTGAAGGTGTGAGGCGGGCTGTCGGGACGGCCGGGATTGGACGAGAATCGGTGGCACCCGGCTCACCCCCGGCCCCTCGGCTCTCGGCCCGCGCGGCCCCCGGACCCGGCAGGAGGATCCATCCCATGACCTCGACCCGCCCCGGCCCCGACTGGCTGGCCGACGCCGTGCTCTACCAGATCTACCCGCAGTCCTTCGCGGACTCCGACGGCGACGGCATCGGCGACTTCGCCGGCATCACCGAGCACCTCGACCACCTCTCCTGGCTGGGGGTGGACACGGTCTGGCTCAACCCCTGCTTCGCCTCGCCGTTCCGCGACGCCGGGTACGACATCACCGACTACGTCACTCCGGCCCCGCGCTACGGCCGCACCGAGGACCTGGTCGCGCTGGTCGAGGCCGCCCGCCGCAAGGGCATCCGGATCCTGCTGGACCTGGTCGCCGGGCACACCTCCGACCGCCACCCCTGGTTCCTGGCCTCCGCCGAGGACCCGTCCGACCAGCGCTACATCTGGTCGGACCGCCCGGTGGACGGCTTCGTCGCCTCACCCGGGAGCCGGTCGGGCTGGTACCGGCCGAACTTCTTCGACTGTCAGCCCGCCCTCAACTTCGGCTATGCGCGCGGCAATTCGGCGGAGCCATGGCGCCAGCCGGTGGACGCCGAGGGCCCGCGTGCCAACCGGGCGGCGCTGCGCGACATCATGGTGCACTGGCTGGGCCTCGGTGTGGCCGGCTTCCGGGTCGACATGGCGTACTCGTTGGTCAAGGACGACCCCGGCCGGGTGGAGACCGCCAAGCTCTGGACCGAACTGCGCGACTGGCTGGACCGCACCCACCCCGAGGCCGCGCTGTTCGCCGAGTGGGGCGAGCCGGCCGCCGCCGTCGCGGCCGGGTTCCACGCGGACTTCTTCCTGCACTTCGGCGGGGACGACCACGGCCTTCCCCTGCGCTCGCTGTGGAACAACGACGGCGGGACGGTGGAGGAGTTCTGGCAGCAGGGCCCCTGCTACTTCGAGGCCGAGGGGCGTGGCACCCCGCAGACCTTCCTGGACGCCTGGCGCTCCGCCGCCGAACTCACCGAGGGCAACGGGCACATCGTGCTGCCCACCGCCAACCACGACTTCTCCCGGCTCGCCACCGGCCCGCGCTCCGGCGAGCAACTCGCCGCCGCCTTCGCCTTCCTGCTCACCTGGCCGACCCTGCCCGCGGTGTACTACGGCGACGAGATCGGCATGCGCTTCCTGCCCGGGCTGCCGGACGTCGAGGGCAGCGTGCTGGGGCCGCGTTTCAACCGGGCGGGCTCGCGGACCCCGATGCAGTGGACGCCGGGCCCGTCGGCCGGGTTCTCCACCGCCGCCCCCGAGCTGTACTACCTGCCGCTGGACCCGGACCCGCGGCGCCCGGACGTGCTCTCCCAGCGCGCCGACCCGACCTCGTTGCTGCACACCGTGCGGCGGCTGATCGCGCTGCGGCGCGCCCACCCCGGGCTGGGGACATCGGGCGGGGTGGAGGTGCGGCACGCCGGGTACCCGCTGGTGTACACCCGCGCCGGGCGGTACCTGGTGGCGGTGAACCCGCGGCGGGAGCCGGGGGCGCTCCGGCTGGCGGACGGGGGCGTCGTGCGGCCGCTGGAGGTGCAGGGCGTGCGGGTGGTGGACGGTGAGCTGCGGGCGGACGGCTTCTCGTACGGCGTGTTCGAGCTGGACTGAGACCGCGGTCGGGGCGGGATCGGGCTGGGGCCGGGCTGAGCCTGCGGTAGGGCGGGGCCGGGCTGGGGCCGGGCTGAGCCTGCGGTAGGGCGGGATCGGGCTGGGGCCGGGCTGAGCCTGCGGTAGGGCGGGGCCGGGCTGGGGCCGGGCTGAGCCTGCGGTAGGGCGGGGCCGGGCTGGGGCCGGGCTGGGCCGGGGCGCCGCTCGTGGTGGCCGGGCTTCCGATTCCGACCAGATGGTTGTAAGCTACATCCATAGATGGTTGCATTTACCACCTTGATTGGTGGTATGTGTCACCTCGGTCGGAAGAGCCGGAAGAGAACGCCGGAGGACGGTACGAACGCCATGAGCACCCCCCAGACCCCCACCGCAGCGCCCACCCCGGGGCACTCGCTCAAGCACCTCGCCGTCCACCTGCTCACCCCGCTGCTGATGTGCCTCGGCATGGCGCTCGCCTACCAGGGCGCCTTCCACCAGCCGGAACCCAACCACCTCAAGGTCGCCGTCGTCGGCTCCGGCCCCCAGGCCCAGGGCCTGGCGCAGACCATCCAGGGCAAGGCCGGCGACGCGCTGGACGTCCGGACCGTCGCCGACCGCCCCGCCGCCGAGCAGCTGCTGCGCGACCGCGTCCTGGTCGGGGCCTTCGTCCCGGATGCCAGGAACCCCGAACTGATCGTGGCCAAGGGCAACTCGGACACCTCGGTGGTCGCCGCCACGGCGGTGTTCACCAATGTCACCGACCGGCAGGGCGTCCCGCTGCACGTCACCGACCTCACCACCCCCGCCAAGGGCGACCCGACCGGTCAGGGCCTGTTCTTCCTGCTGGTCGCGCTGAGCATCGGCTCCTACGCCAGCGTCGCGGTGATCGGCGCCGCCGGAGCCGGGCTGAGCATGCGGATCCGGTCCCTGGTCGGCCTGGCCGTCTCACTGGTGGTCAGCGTGATCGGGATCGCCACCGCCGGACCGCTCTTCCACGTCGTCGACCACGACCGCGCCGCGATCTGGGCGCTCGGCTGGCTCTACTCCGCGGGCATCGTGCTGATCGGCATCGGCCTGCACAGCTTCCTGAAGAAGTGGACCACCCTCACCCTGATGGTGCTGTTCGTGATGCTCAACTTCACCACCTCCGGCGGCATCTACCGACCCGAGCTGCAGAACGACTTCTTCGGGGCGCTGCACGGCTTCTGGACCGGCGCCGGCTTCCTGGAGGGTGCGCGCAGCATCCTGTACTTCGACGGCGGCGCCGGTCTCGGCGGGCACGTGCTGACCCTGGTGGTCTGGCTGCTGTTGGGCGGGGCGGCCCTGGTCGCCGCGGCGATGTACGAGGGCCGCGGCCGCCGGGCGGTGGAGACGCCCGTGGAGGCCGAGGAGGAGATGGAGGAGGCGGTCGCGGTCTGAGGACCGTACGCCGGAAAGGACTTCACCCGGTGCGAGGGCATCGGCACCGGGTGGGGATCGACGGCCCGCGCCCGGCCCTGGACAAGCCGGGCGCGGGCCCGTGCGTCCAGGGCCCGCCCGGCCGAGGCGCTGTCCTAGTTTCGGCTCCGATTCCGGTGGGCGGGCGGCCGGGTGAAGCAGCAGTCCCCGCAGAGCCCCGCGCCCGGTCCGGTCCGGTAGTAGAGGCAGCAGCTGGTCCGCCGGAACGCGGTCCCGCGCGGGCCGGAGAGCAGGGTGCCGGAGCCCGCCAGCGGCGGACGGTCCAGCAGTCCGGAGACCAACTCGGTTGCCCTGCCCGGCACGTGGGCGTCCAGCACCCGCAGCGTCCCGGCCAGCGAGGAGGCCTCGTTGCCGCGCAGCAGGCGCGCCGAGAGCGGAACGGCGGCGCGCACTGCTGCTGCCAGGGGCTCCAGCAGGCCGATCAGGACGGCCTCGTGGAGCCGGTCGACGAGCTCCCCGGCGTCGGGGCGGACCGGCTCCGGCGGCGTCCAGAGATCGATCGGCCCCTGGTCCGGGATCCGCACCCAGGCCTGCTCCAGGGTCGGCACCGTCCCCAGCAGGACGGCCGAGCCGATGCCGACCGACCAGAACCGGGCGGCCAGTCCGAGGTGCAGGATCGAGGCGGCGACCCGGAGTTCGGCCGTGCCCAGCCGCTGCGCCACCACCCGGAGCCGGGCCGCGAGCGGCGCGTCCGGCCCAGTGCCGTACAGCTCCGGGAGCGGACGGAAGCCGGGCGGCGGGGTGCCGGTGGCGTTGCTGTCGAGGGCGAAGTACGGGCCGACGGCGGCGAGTCGGCCGTAGTCGGGCCGGGGCAGCCGGATCTGATCGGGCGCGGGGTTCAACGGCCCTCCCCGGTAAGGTCGTTGAACCCCGCGCCGGCTCTGGCCGACCGGGATGCGGTCGGGCGGGAGGTGGCATGATGGGCGGGGAGCATCGGGGCCTCCAGGGAGCCGGGGAACGGGCGGGTGGTGACGCCCCGGCCGGTAGGACACCCGGAAGGCCCTGGTCGGGCGGTGGTCAGCCGTGCACGGTGAAGTCGCCACTGGTCGTGCGGAGGAACGGTACCGTGCCCTGGCAGTCCGAGACCGGTGCGCCGAAGAAGCCCCAGACCCAGCCGACCCGGTCCCCGCGCCGGCCGTCGTCCTCGACCGACAGCGCGACCTTCTGGCCGACCACCGGCCGGCCCGGGAACCACGGAGCCTCGCCCCCGGTGACCACGCCGGTGGCGATCGCCTCCCGGCCGCCGACGGCCAGGCAGGTGATGTCCCCCTCGAAGTCCGCGACCAGCCGGCCGTCGGTGTGCACATGGCGGACGTGGAAGTGGCCGCGGGTGGTGCCGAGGCCGGAGTTGCGGCCGGCGCGGGCGTCGACCGTGAGCTGGACCGGGTCGCCGGTGAAGCCGTCGAAGACGGCGGTGAGGACGGTCCCGGCGCTCCCGTGCAGGACCACCGGGCCGAAGCCGTCGGTGGTGGCCGGTGCCGCGGCGGTCGCCGGGGTGGCGGTGGCGACCGTCGCCGCCAGGAGCGCAGAGTGCGGCAGCGGCAGCGGCAGCGGCAGCGGCGGGACGGCGGCGGGTCATGGCGGTTCGGCCTCCTGGGTGGGCGGTTGTTCCGGCGGGGTGGGCTGTCAGATGAGCGGTTGTTCCGATGGGCGGGGGCCCGTTCCCCGGCCGGCCGTTCCGACGGGCGCGGCGGTGGGCTGTCCCCCCGGCCGGTCGCTCCGACGTCATCGAGTCTGGCCCGGGCGGACCGGGCGAACCTCCCGCTGGGGAGGGGAGTTGCCTCCCCCCGACGGAGGAGCCCGGCCTCCCCCGGGAGAGCGGCCCGTAGGCTCGGCGGGGTGCGCACCGACCCCCTTCCCCGCCCCGACCGGCCCCGGCGCCTGACCGCCGTCGGCACCGCCCTGCTGCTGCTCACGCCCGTCGCGCTCGCACACCGGGGGGAGCACGGCGCGGCCCTGCTGCTCGCCCTGACGGCCGCGCTCGCCGCAGCGGTGGCGCTGCTGGCCTGGCCGCTCGGGCGGCTCGCCCTCACCGCCGCCGCCGGCGCGGTGGCCGCCGTCTCGCTGCTGGTCGACCTCTGCTACTCCGGGCCCTACCGGCTGCCCGCGTTCTGGCTGCCGTTCGAATGGCTCGCGCTGCTCGGGGTGCTGTTCCGGGCGGTCCGCCGGCTGCCGGACCGCTGGGCCGGGCCGGTCGGCGGCCTGGTCGGGCTCGCGGCCGTGGCGCTGCCGCTGCGGTTCGCCCTCCGGACGCCGCACGGCGGCCCGGCCGGTCCGGTGATCGGCGTGCTGTTCTCGCTGCTGCCGGTGATCGGTGCGGCCGGGGCGGGCCTCTACCTGCGGGTCCTGGACGCCCGGCGGGAGCGGGCGGTCGCCCGGGCCAGGCGCGAGCAGCGGCTCGAGGTCGCCCGCGGCCTGCACGACTCCGTCGCCCACGAGATCACCGGCATCGTGCTGGAGGCCCAGGCCGGCCAACTCCCGGGCCAGGAAGTGGAGGAGACCGCGGCCCTGTTGCGCCGGCTGGAGGAGGCCGGACTGCGCGCGCTCGACTCGATGGACGAAATGGTCGGCGCGCTGCGCGAGGACCAGGAGACGGCCGGAACCACCCGCCGCCGCGGCTTGGCCGACCTGCCGGAGCTGGTGGCCCGCTTCGGCACGAAGGGTGGTCCGCGCGCCACCCTCGACCTCGCCCCGGAGGCTGTCGGGCTGCTCGCCGCCGAGGCCCAGGCCACCGTGTACGCCGTCGTCCTGGAGGCTCTGACCAATGTCCGCCGCCACGCCCCGCAGGCCACCGAGGTGACGGTCCGGGTGGCCCTGGAGCCGGACGGCCGGACGGTACGGGTGACCGTCGGTGATGCTGGCGGGCCGGCCACCCGCAGGCCGCGGCTGCGCCGCCGCCCCGGCGCGGGCGGTACCGGCCTGGCCGGCCTGGCGGCCCGTGCCGCCGCCCACGGCGGCACCCTGTCCTCGGGCCCGCTCGGCCGGTCGGGCTGGCAGGTGTGCTGCACCTTGCCGGGGCGGTAGCGGCGTCCCGTTCCCCGGGCTTTCGCCGGAACGGCGGGAGCGCTAAGTTGAACGCGTTCAAGTCATTGAATGCGTTCAAATCGTGATCGGGGGTAGCGGATGAGTGAGTCGCAGTCGGTGCCGCCCGGCTATCCGGTGGAGGCCGCGTTCGCCGACCGGCGGGGTGTACGGCGTGCCGAGCCCGTGCGGGGGCGGGTCAGGCCCAGCGGGTGCGTACTCGTCGCGCTGGCCGGCGTCGCGTGGCTGCCGTGGGCCGTTCTCGGGCGGGGTGAGACCGGGTGGTACTGGGTCCTGTTCGGCGGACTCCTCGGGATGACCGTGCTGCCCCTGGTCGTACCGCGTGAGCCGGGCTTCCGGCGCGCCTGCCTCACTGTCGGCTGGCTGCAGCTCGGCATCGAGGTGCTGTTCTCGGTCCCGTACCTCCTGATCGCGTTGCCGGTCTTCGTCTTCGCCTGCCCGTCCGGCGTCATGTTGGTGCTCACCGCCCGGCGCAACCGAGGCTCGGCGGGGACGGTACTCGCCGCGCTGCTCGCGGCGGGCCCCATCGGGCTCCTCCTCCACCACGGGTGGGCGTACGTCTGAGCCCGCTGACGGGGGCGCACGCCCGGGTCCGTCGGTGGGGGCGCACATCCGCGCTCCCGCCGACGGGGCGCGGGTCAGCGCTCCCGGCCGCCGCCGCGGGTACCGCGCGGGCGGGTGAGGGTGAAGCGGTCCACCGGGGCGAGGTCGCCGTACGGGCCGCTGACGGAGTAATACGTGACGTCGATGGTGGTGGCGCCGCCGCGCTCGCCCGGGTGGACGTCGAAGGAGGCGAAGCCGTACGGGTTGTCGGCGTCGCGGAAGGCGGACCAGGGGGCCTCCTCGATCACGTAGATCGGCGGCCGCTTGCCGGTGGATTCGTCGACAGGGCCGACGCCGGTGATCACCCGGGCCTTGGGCGGGGTGAAGAAGAGGTGGTTGGAGGGGGCGGAGGTGCCGCCGCCGCCGATCACCATGTGCACGGTGCCCTTGGTGGTGTCGATGGTCTCGGTGCCGGTGGCGACCGGGATCGGGGTGCGGGTGTCGGTGGACTGCTGGCCGCGGATCGGGTGGGAGCGCTCGTAGTGGTGCTCGTGGCCGCAGACCACCAGGTCGACGCCGTACTCGTCGAACAGGGGCACCCACCTCTCGCGGATGCCGAGGTCGGCGCCGTTGAACTTGTCGGCGGTGGAGATGACCACCTGGTGCATGCAGACCACGATCCAGTCGATCCCCGGGTCCGCGTTGGCGGCGATCAACTCCCGTTCCAGCCAGCGCTGCTGGGCACCGCCGGAGTAGCCGTGCACGTAGCTGTTGCCGCCGTCCTGGTAGGCGACGTCGTCGTTGTTGAGGCTGATGACGCGCACCGAGCCGGCGGTGAACGCGTACCAGAGGCCGCCCAGTTCGTCGTCCGCGTCGGAGTCCGGGAGGTCGAAGTAGGTCTGGTAGGCGCCGTAGCCGATGGGGCCGTTGCCCTTCTCGTTCTCGTGGTTGCCGGCCGCGGGCATCCAGGGGCGGTGGCGGGCCGAGCGGGTGTTGTTCTCGAACCAGTCGGACCAGGTGCGGACCCGGTCGGTGGAGAGGTTGGCGTAGCAGAGGTCGCCGTTGAGCAGGTGGAACAGCGGGGCGACCCGCTCGACGCCGGCGGTGGTGTCGCCCGCGGCGGGGCTGCCGAGGTTGTCGTTGACGTAGCCGTTGGCGGTCTGCCTGCCGAGGGTGGGGGTGCCCTGGTCGCCGAAGCTGGTGAAGGTGAACGAGGCCCGGCCGCGCGGGGCGGTGCGCACGGTGCCCAGCTCGGGGGTGGCGCCGTCGTGCACGGCGGCGTAGACGTAGTCCGTGTCCGGCCACAGGCCGCCGATCCGGGCGTGGTGCACCTGGACCTCGGTGCCGGAGTTGGCGTCCCGGTAGGTGCGGGTCTCGGCCTGCACGGTCCGGCCGAAGCCGCCGTGCGAAGTCCCGTACATCACCCGGGGGTTGGAGACGGACGAGGTGGTGTGCCAGGAGACCGTGACCTCGCGCGAGGCGTCCGAGCCGAACTGCAGGTGCAGTCCGCCGACCCGCGGGGCGCCGGTGCGCTCCGGCCGTTCCCACAGCAGCGGGGAGGCGGCGGCGGGGGTGGCCGCGATGCCGGAGAGGGATACGGCGCCGCCGAGGCTCAGGCCGGTCGCCCCGGCCAGGAGCCCGCGCCGGCTGACGGAGGGACGGGCCGAGGGGCCGGCGGACGAGGCGGCGGAGGCGCTGGCCGGGGTGTCGGCGGTGGTGCTGGCCGGGGTGTCAGCGGCGGTGCGTCCACTGGAAGCGTTCATGGCCGCCAGCTTCACCGCGCGGAGGTGAACCGGGCCGGATCGGCGGCGTGAACTTTCCCGTCCGCCGGGGGGTGCGGGACACTGCCCGGTGTGACGAGTACGAACGGTGAGTGTCCGCGGGTGATCCGGGTGTTGATCGCGGACGACCAGGAGGCGGTACGGCGCGGCGTGCGGCGGATCCTCGACGCACAGCCGGACATCGAGGTGGTGGGCGAGGCCGTCGACGGGCTCGCCGCGCTGGAGCTGGCGGCCGAACTGCGGCCGGACGTCGCGCTGGTGGACATCCGGATGCCGCGGCTGGACGGGCTGGAGGTGACCAGGCGGCTGTCCGGTTCGGTGCGGGTGGTGGTGCTGACCACCTTCGACCTGGACGAGTACGTCTACCCGGCGCTGCAGCACGGCGCGTCCGGCTTCCTGCTGAAGCGTTCCGGCCCGTTCCTGCTGGCCGAGGCGGTGCGGGCGGCGGCGGACGGCGAGAGCCTGATCAGCCCGTCGGTCACGGTGCGGCTGCTGAAGCACGTGACGGCGCCGCGCCGGCCCGCGCGCCCGGCGGCTCCGGTGGTGGCATTGACCGAGCGGGAGGTGGAGATCGCCGGGCACGTCGCGGCGGGCCGGACCAACGCCGACATCGCGGCCGAACTGTTCATCTCCCCGGGCACGGTGAAGACCCACGTGGCCAGCATCCAGCGCAAGTTGGGGGTGCCGAACCGGGTCGGGATCGCGGTGCACGCCTGGGAAATGGGGTACCGGGTGCCGCAGTAGCGCCCCGCCTCTGCCCCCCGCGCCGGGACTGAAGCGGGGGCGGGGGCGGGGGCGGGGCGGGGTCGGGAAGGAGCGCGTCCACGGAGTCGAGGGGATGCTCCGTGGACGCGCGGAACCTACGAGGCGGGGGTGGCCTCCGGACGTCACGTCCTCCGGCCGGTAGTTCGATCGTCGACCGAGGTAGTTGCCAGCGGCAGACCCTGATCCGTCTCGACCTGTCGCCACTGCCTCCTGCGGTCGAACTTCCTTCAGCTGCCTCGCAGGTCCATCTCCCATCATGCTCCTCCCACGGCGTGTGCACCAGGGGTGAACAGCCCGAAAACGGGCAAATCTCGCAAGTCCAGACCGGGAGGCGGGCCCGGGAATCGCGGCCGGGAGGCGGGACCTACGGCGCGGGCCACCCGTCGACGAAGCTCAGCGTCCGGTGGTACGGCCCGTCCGGCCCGGTGCTGCGGTAGTCCTCGGTGCTGCTGCCGGTGCGCACGGTGCGGTCGCCGTCGTGACGGGTGGCGGTGGGGCGCAGGGTGTGGTCCACGGTGGAGCGCTCGGTGACGTGGCCGCCGGTCGCGGCGGTGGCCTCGCGGTGGTAGCCGAGGTCCATCGCGGTGTTCTGGTCGGTGTTCCCGGCCGCGTCGTGGGTCACCTTGTACGTGACGTCCAGCGGTTCGCCCTCGTGCACGGTGGTGGTGCGGTGTGGACCGCCGCCCCAGGTGCTGGTGGTGCGGGTGAGGTCGGCGTCGTTGTGCAGCGTCACGTCGTTGCCGGCGTCGCGCAGCTGCTGGGCGGAGCTGAACGCGAGGTCGTCGCGGACCTCGGTGGTGATCCGGCCGTGCGAGGTCTGCACCCAGCCGCGGGCGAGGTCGTGCCGGGCGGCGGTGACGGTCCAGTCGCCGCTGCCGCCACCGTGGTCGGCGAGCTCGGTCGCGACGGTGGCCTCGGGGGCGACCCGGTATTCGACGAGCTGTCCGGAGGTGTGGTCGGTTCCGTGGTCGACCTCGGCGAACAGGTTGACCTGGCCGGTCCATTGGTCGTTGCTCTGCGCCTCGGCGGCGTTGACCGTGATGCCGACGCGGTGCGGGCGCCCGTCGACCAGCAGGCCGACGTACGGGGTGAGGTCGAGCCGGTAGGCGGGCAGGTCGAAGGCGAAGACGCCCGGGACGGGCCGCCACAGCAGCGGGTCCCAGCCACCGGTGTAGATCACCGGGTACGGCCAGACCGCGCCGGCCACCTTTCCGTCCACGGTGAGCCGCAGCTCGCGGAACGGGCCCTTGCCGCAGGCGCCGATCGACGGGTTGGCGGCGACGAAGGCGTCCGGTGCGGAGGCGTACGCGAACTCCTCGCAGGCGCCGCCGCCGCGGGCGTAGACCTCGGCGGTCAGGCGCTGCAGGTTCTGCGGGAAGGTGACGTCCTGGGCGGTGCCCGGAGCGGCCTGGGTGAGCGCGAACGGCCCGGTGGTGAGGACCTGGTCGGCGCCGTGGGCGGCTGGCCAGCGGTCGTCCGCGGTGTAGAAGGTCAGGCTCGCCGAGAGCTTGTAGACACCGGTGTAGGTGGCGTCGGTGACATTGGCGAGGTCGAGCGAGAACGGCTGCGGCCCGGCCGCGAACAGCGGGGCGTAGCGGGTGAGATCGCGTTCGACGTTCCACTTGATGCCGTCCGGGGACGGTTCCGGGGTGGAGGACAGCAGCACCTGGACGCCGCCGATGCGGACGCTGAAGATGCGGTCGAACTGCCGCCCGGCGACCTGCCCGTGAAGGTCCATGACCACGGCGGACCAGGGCCCGGCGCAGTCGGCGGGCGGGGTGACGGTGGCGGTGTACGGGGTGTCGGGCGGGTTGCCGTAGCCGTTGCGGAACTCGCGGTCGTGCATCACCTCGGCGGTGCAGGAGCGGGTGTCGGGGCGGGTCAGCGGCTTGGTGGCGGTGACCGGGTCGTGGTAGCCGCGGCCGAAGTCGGCGTGGGCGGGCGCGGCGGCGGTGAGGGTGCCGGCCAGGGTCAGGGCGGCGGCGCCGAGCAGTCCGGCGAGGCGGCGCAGCAGCGGGCGGCGGGGGCGCGGGGAGGGCAGGGGGCGCAGGGCCAAGGTGGATCCCCGGGGTCGGGCGGCCCGTCGGCTCGCGACGGGCCGGGTGGGTGATCCGGGCATCCTTCCGGCGCTGGCATGTGAGCGTCAAGGGTGGGGTCGGGTGCTGCCGCGGGCGTTCCGGTTGCTGTGGTTCGTGCGGCTTCCGGGGTTCCCGGGGTTCCTCCGGTTCCGGGGCTCCCGGGGCTCCTCCGGTTCCGGCGGCTCCTGCCGTGCGCGGTGGCGCTACCACTCCTCCAGCTCCGCGGCCTCCTGTCGGATCAGGTTGCGCAGCATCGCCAGTGGGGGCCGCCGGTCGTCCGTGCGCCACTGCATCTCCAGCGGCAGGGTGGCCCGGCCCTCCAGCCGTACGGTGGCCACGTCCTCGGTGAGGTGGCCGGTCATCGAGCCGGGCACCAGGGAGAAGGCGCGGTTGCGGGCGAGCAGGTAGAGCCGGGAGCCGACGATCCGCGGCGGGCTGACCAGCACCGGCGGGTCGACGCCGTGCTCCGCGCACAGGCCGAGCACGTGGTCGTAGTACCGGGGGTGCTGCTCGCGCGGCCACAGCAGCAGTGGCAGGTCGCGCAGTTCGCCCAGCCGCAGGCTCGCCCGGCCGGCCAGCGGGTGGTCCCGGCCGAGGGCGACCCGGACCGGCTCGTCGGCGATCCGCTCCAGCCGGTAGCCGGGGACGTCCTCCAGAAAGCGGCCGAGGCCGATGTCGGCGAGTTCGCCGGCCAGGGTGGTGGAGACCTGCCCGGTGTCGACGGCGAGTTCGGCGGTGTCCAGCGCGGGCAGCTCCTGCTCGGCCCGGCTGACCACGGCGGGCAGCAGCCGGTTGGCCACGCTCGGCGAGGCGACGATCCGGGCCGTGCCGAGCCGGGACTCCTCGTGCAGCCGGACCCGGGTCAGCATGGCCCCCGCCTGTTCGAGCAGTCGCGCGCTCTCGGCCGCCATCACCTCGCCCGCCTCGGTCAGCGCGACCGAGCGGCGGCTGCGGTCGAACAGCTCGACGCCGACGGTCCGCTCCAGCCGGGCGACCTCCTGGCTGACCGTCGGCTGGGAGATGTGCAGGCGTTCGGCGGCCCGCCCGAAGTGCAGCGTCTCGGCGACGGTCAGGAAGACCTCCAGCTGCCGCAAGGTGAAGCCCATGGGGATCATCCTAGTGCGAACTGATAGCTGATCACCTATCGGAAACCCCAGGACTCATTCTGGTTTCCGATCCGAACCGTCCATACGCTGATCGTCGCGTTGCCCCATCGCAGTGGCATCTCACAGGAAGCTCGCCTCATGACCGGACTGCCCGTCAGCACCTCCGCCGGCAACCCTGCCAGCACTCCCGCCGGCAACCCCGCCATCCGGATCTCCGAGGAGGTCGCGCAGGCCGTCGCCGCCGGCCGTCCGGTGGTCGCCCTGGAATCGACGATCTTCACCCACGGCCTGCCGCGACCGCGCAACCTCGCCGTCGCGCTGGAGGCCGAGGAGCGGCTGCGCGGCGCGGGCGTCGTCCCGGCCACCATCGGCGTGCACGCGGGCGTCCCCACGGTCGGCCTGAGCACCGAGCAGATCACCGAACTCGCCGCCGCCGACGGCCTGGACAAGGCCAGCCTGCGGGACCTGCCGGTGGTCGCCGCGCTCGGCCGGCACGGCGGCACCACCGTCGCCGCCACCGCCTTCCTCGCCCACCGCGCGGGCGTGCGGGTGTTCTCCACCGGGGGCCTCGGCGGCGTCCACTTCGGCGCCTCGGAGAGCTTCGACGAGTCCGCCGACATGACCACCCTGGCCGCCACCCCGGTCACCGTGATCAGCGCCGGGGTGAAGTCCATCCTCGACATCCGGGCCACCCTGGAGCGCTTCGAGACCCTCAACATCCCGGTCATCGGCTACCGCACCACCAAGTACCCCGGCTTCTACGTGACCGACTCCGGCCATGAGATCAACTTCGCCGTGCAGTCGCCCGAGGAGGCCGCCGGGATCATCGACGCCCGCGACCGGCTCGACCTGCCGCAGGCCGTCCTGATCGCCAACCCGGTCGATCCGGCCAAGCAGCTGCCGCCGCAGGAACTGGACGGCATCCTGGCCCGCGCCTGGGCCGAGGCCGAGCGCCGGGGCATCACCGGCAACGCCTCCACCCCGTTCCTGCTCGACCACATCCAGCGCGACACCGGGGGCCGCAGCCTGGAGGTCAACGTCGAGGTGTACCGCGGCAACGTGCGCCTCGGCGGCGAGATCGCCATTGCCCTGGCCGCCCGGGCCGGCGGGTCCGTCGCGTCCACCGGGGCCTGACCCGTGCTCGGGGTGCTCGGCGACCTCGTCGAGGACATCGTGGTCTGGGTCGACGGCCCGCTGCGCCACGGCACCGACTCCGACGCCCGGGTCTTCCGGCGGCGCGGCGGCAGCGCGGCCAACGTCGCCTGCTTCGCCGCCGGGCAGGTCCCGGCCCGTTTCCTCGGCTGCGTCGGAGCGGACCCGGTCGGGGACGGCGTCGTCGCCGAACTCGGCGGCCACGGCGTGGACGTACGGGTGCAGCGGCACGGGCAGACCGGCAGCATCGTGGTGCTGATCGACCAGGACGGCGAGCGGACCATGCTGCCCGACCGCGGCGCCGCCACACTGCTGGAACGCGTCCCGGACGACTGGCTGACCGGCCTGAGCCACCTGCACGTGCCCGCGTACTCCTTCGACGGCGAGCCGGTCGGCCGCACGGCGCTCGACGCGCTCGCCCGGGTCCGGCGGGCGGGCGGCACCACCTCGGTGGACGCCTCCTCCACCGGCATGCTGGAACAGTTCGGACGGGAGCGGTTCCTGGGCCTGCTGGCCGAGTTGGCGCCCACCTTCGTGTTCGCCAACCGCTCCGAGTCGGCCTTCCTGGGGCTGCTGCTGGACGGGCTGCCGGGGCCGGAGCGCGCCCGGCTGGCGGCCACCACGGTGGTCACCAAGGCGGGGGCCGAGGCGACAACCGTCGACGTGCCGGGTGAGGGGCTGTTCACCGTACCGGTACCCCCGGTGGCGGAGGTGCGCGACCTCACCGGGGCCGGCGACGCCTTCGCGGCGGGCTTCCTGGCCGGGTTCCTGGACTCCGGGGACCTCCGCCTGGCGGCCGGGCTCGGGCACCGCAGCGCCGCCCGGGTGCTGGCCGTGCCGGGGGCTTCGCTGGGGGTTTCGCAGGGGGTTTCGCTGGGGGAGCCGGGGGAGGGGTAGGGCGGGCCACTACGGGTGCTGTTACTGCAGGTGCGGTACCTGCGGGCGGCTGCAGTGACGACATCGGCAGTGGGGTGGACTACTTCTGCAGTGCGTCCTTGCGCAGGAAGTGCTTCAGCCGCTGCCACGTCCAGGCGTTGATCACGTCCTCGGTGGTGAGCCAACCACGCTGCGCCGTACCGATGCCGAAGCGCGGGTAGGCGAGGTGGCCGGTGGCGTGGGCGTCGCTGTCGATCGCGAAGCGCACCCCGTGCCGTTTGGCCCGGAGGACGTCCTCGTCGCGCAGGTCGAGTCGCTGCGGGGAGCTGTTGATCTCGATCGCGGTGCCGGTGCGCGCGGCGGCCGCGAACACCGCGTCCAGGTCGACGTCGATCGGCCCGCGCCGGCCGATCCGGCGGGTGGTGAGGTGGCCGATGACGTGGACGTGCGGGTTCTCGCAGGCGCGGATCAACCGGCGGGTCTGGGCGGCGCGGTCGAGGTTGAAGTGCGAGTGCACGGAGGCCACGCAGACGTCGAAGCCGGCCAGGAACTCCGGCGGCCAGTCCACGCCGCCGTCCGGTCCGATGTTCAGTTCGGTGCCGTGCAGCAGGCGCAACTTCTTGTGGCGGTCGGCGAGTCGGCGCAGTTCCTCGCGCTGGGCGAGCATCTTCTCGTCGGTCATCCGCTGCATCACCAGGTCCGGCGCGTGGTCGGTGACGGCGTAGTAGGAATAGCCGCGAGCCGCCGCCGTGTCGATCATCTCGGTGAGGGTGGCCAGGCCGTCGGTCAGGTCGGTGTGGGTGTGGAGGTCGCCACGCAGGTCCGGCTCCCGGATCAGCTCCGGGAGTTCGCCGTTCAGCGCGGCCTCGATCTCGCCGCGGTCCTCGCGCAGCGTCGGCGGGATCCAGGGCAGGCCGAGCGCCGCGTACACCTCGTCCTCGGAGGCGGACACCACTTTGGCGCCCTCCTCCGCCTTGCCCTTGCCCTTGCCGGCTCCGGCGTCGCCGCCGACCTCGAACAGCCCGTACTCGGAGAGCTTCAGACCGGCACGCACCGCCATCGTGCGCAGCTTGATGTTGTGCGCCTTCGACCCGGTGAAGTAGACCAGCGCGGCGCCCCAGTCCTCCTCGGGCACGACCCGCAGGTCGACCTGGATCCCCTGGGTGGTGCGGACCGAGGTCTTGGTCGGCCCGCTGCCGATCACCTCGGTCACGTACGGGAGTTCGGTGAGCGCGGCCATCAGCGGGGCGGAGTCGGCGGCGGTCGCCAGCACGTCGATGTCGCCGACCGTCTCGCGCATCCGGCGCAGCGAACCGGCGTACGCGCAGCGGGTGCAGCCGGGGACGGCGGACAGCGCCGCGACCAGCTGCTCGGCCAGCTCGGTGGCGGCGTCGAGGAGGGTCCGGCCGCCGGACTGCCGCATCAGCACGATGCCGTGCAGGATCTTCTCCCCGCTGCGCTCGCCGAATCCGGCCACACCGGTCAGCTTGTCGGCGCGGATCGCACCGGCGAGTTCGTCCACCGAGGCGATGCCGAGGTCGCGGTAGAGGGCGAGGGCGCGCTTGGGCCCGACACTGGGGACGGCCATCATCTCCCGTACACCGGACGGGATCTCGGCGCGCAGGGCCTCCAGCGCCGGGATCTCGCCGGTGGCGAGGTACTCGGCGATCTTCTCGGCCGTGGACTTCCCGACGCCGGGGATCTGCTGCAGTCCCTTGACGTCCAGACCGGCCACGTCCTCGGGGTGGCCACCGACGGCCCGGGCGGCCTTCTCGTAGGCTCGGGCCCGGAAGGCGTCCCCGCCGGTGATGTTGATCAGGTCGGCGTACTCCTGGAGCAGTTCCCTGACCTGGTCGTTGAGCCGGGGCATGGGGCAAGTCTAGGGTCGGAGCCCGCCGTTCGCCGCGCGGTGCGCACCAGCGGCGCCGTCTGCCTCCTACGCCTGCGCCCACGCGTAGGGCTTCGTGCGCCTGCGCCTGCGCCTGCGGCTACGCCTGCGCCTGCTCCCTAGTCGTAGGCGACCGCGAGCAGCAGCACCACGGTGAGGCCGCCGCCGGGGGTCGGCTCGACCGCGAGGCGTCCGCCCGCCGCCACCACCAGGCTGTGCAGGGCGGGGCCCACCGGTCCGCTGGCCCGGACGCCCGCCAGCAGCCATTCGCGGGCCTCGGGGGGCTCGTACGTTCCGCGGTCGGATATTCGTATCTCGACCCGTTCCCGGCTTCGGCCCGCCGTGCCGCGCCCGCTCGTGCCGTGCCCTGTCGAGACCTGTCCGGTGGTGTCCCGCTCGGCAGCGGTGCGGGGCGCCGCCGGACCGGGGCGGGTGACGTCCGCCCGGACCAGCACCCGGCTGCCCAGCGGGCTGCGCCGGATCGCGTGGTCGAGCAGCCCGGCTACCGCGGCCTCCATCCGGCGGGCGTCCCCGGCCACCACCGGCAGCCCGGGCGCGAGCCGGACCGTGACGGCCGCCGCCCGGCCGCCGCCGCGCACCACCCGGCGCACCACCTCGGCGACCTGCACGTGTCGTGCCTGCGGCTCGCACCCGGCCTGCCGGTCGGTCCAGCTCAGCCGGTCGAGCTCCGTGCGGGACAGTGTCCGGGGGCCGGCCATCGCCGTCGGCGGGAACGGCCCGAGGCCGTCCGGGGCGCCCCCGTCGTCCTGGCGATCGACGGCACCAGCGCCGCCCACGCCGCCGAGCGCGCCGAGCGCTCGGGCCCCCGAAGCGACGTAGCCCCAGAGCTTCCCGCGTGTCATTGCCCTGCCCCTCGTGCCTGACCGGTGGCCGTCATCGATTCCGCGGCCGACCGGGGCGGGCCATTCTCCCGGGCCCTAGATGACAGCCTGCCCTTCCGCCGCCCGGGTGACAATCCGGCCCCGGGGCGCGAAGCGGGGCGGGGCCCCCGCCGACCGGCGGGTGAGCGGTCCGCCGACCGGCGGGGCGGGACCGGTGCGGTGTCCGAGCGAGCGGGCGACGGAAAACCGCGCCACCGGGCGACGGGCGACGGGCGGCAGGGCAACCGGGCGACGGGCAACCGGGCGACGGGCAACCGGGCGACCGCAAAGAAGTGTTCGCAAAAAATCCTTTGCAAACACCTCTTTGCAGTCCTAGGCTCCGGGCCATGACCGAAGACCGCGGCTGGAAGCACAGCGACGACCCGCACGTCGTCCTCACTGCCAAGGGCATGAGAGCGATGGCCCACCCCGTGCGGATGCAACTGGTCGGGCTGCTGCGCAAGCACGGCCCGTCCACGGCGACCAGGCTCGCCGAGCGACTGGGGCTCAACTCCGGAGCCACCAGCTATCACCTGCGCCAGCTCGCCGCTGCGGGCTTCGTCGAGGAGGACACCGAGCGCGGCAACGCCCGGGAGCGGTGGTGGCGTTCGGCGCACCGGATGACGGTCTGGACGGGGGAGGACATGGCGGACGAGGAGCCCGGGGCGGCCGTCGGCTTCCTGCGCTCCGTGCTGGCCAGCCACACCCTGACCGCCCAGCGGGCGCTCGACGCGTTCGAGACGATGCCCAGGGAGTGGCGCAGAACGGTCGACTTCAGCGACGTGCTGCTCCAGCTCACGCCGGCCGAAGCGGAGCAGCTGACGGCCGAACTGTTCGCGGTGCTCCGGCGCTACCGCCGGGTCGGCGCCGACGGGCCGGTGCCGGAGGGCAGCGAGCAGGTGTCCGTCGCGGTCCACGTGCTGCCCGATCCGCAGGGACAGCCGGAGCCGGAGGAGGGGAGCGCCGAATGACCAGCAGCATCGCCGATCCGCCGGCCCGCACCTTACGGCCGCTGGCCGGGGTGCTCGCCGCCACGGCGGTCTCCCTGACCGGGACGCGGATCTCTGCCATCGCCTTGCCCTGGTTCGTCCTGGCCACCACCGGCAGCGCCACCCTGACCGGGCTGGTCGCCTTCGCCGAGATGACGCCGTACGTGCTGGTCAAGGCGCTGACCGGGCCGCTGGTCGACCGGCTCGGGCCGCGCGTGGTGTCCTGGACGACGGACGCGGTGAGTGCCGTCGCCGCCGGGCTGGTCCCGCTGCTGCACGCCCGGGGGATGCTGCCGTTCGGGCTGCTGCTGGCGATGGTCGCGGTGATCGGTGCGATGCGCGGGCCGGGGGACTTGGCCAAGTCGGTCATGGTCCCGGAGGCGGCCGACCACGCCCGGGTACCGATGGAGCGGGCCACCGGGCTCTCGGGGGTCACCGAACGACTGGCCTCCACGATCGGCCCGGCGGTCGGCGGCGGGCTGGTCGCACTGGTGGGGCCACTTGCCGGGCTGGCGGTCAACGCGGGCACCTTCGCGCTCGGGTCACTGATCATCGCCCTGGCGCTGCCGCCGGGCATGGGCCGCTCGGCGGCTCCGGGCACGGTGCCCACCGAGGCCCCGGGCGAAGGCGAGCCGAACGGCGACGGTTACTGGCGGATGTTCCGGGAGGGCTTCTACTTCCTGCGGACCGAGCCGCTGCTGCTCACGGTGATAGTCATGGTCGGCATCACCAATCTGCTCGACGCCGGGTTCACGACCGTCCTGCTGCCGGTCTGGGCCCGGGAGTCCGGTGGCGGACCGGCCGCGATCGGCCTGCTCGGCAGCGTCCTGGGCGTCACGGCGGTGATCGGCAGCCTGATCGCGGCGGCGCTGGCCCACCGGCTGCCCCGCCGTACGGTCTTCTTCGCCGGCTTCCTGATCGCCGGGGCACCGCGCTACCTGGTGCTCGCGCTGGACGCGCCGATGTGGGTGGTCGTTACGGTCTTCGCGTTGGGCGGCTTCGGGGGAGGCTTCCTCAACCCGATCCTCGGCGCGGTCCTCTTCGAACGGGTGCCCCGCCACCTCCTCGGTCGCGTCCACGCCCTCGGCGACTCCCTCGCCTGGGCCGGCATCCCCCTCGGTGGCCTCCTCGCGGGCGCGGCCGTCGCCCTGGTCGGCCTGATACCCGGCCTGCTCACGGCCGGCACCCTGTACTTCGCCACCACCACGCTGACCGGCCTGCGGCCGGAATGGCGGGAGATGGACCGGCTGCGGGGGCACAGGGGAGCCAGGGCCGGTGGGCAGGCACAAGCTGAAGAGGGCGCGGCAGAGGCGGCGCGGTCCTAGGCGGGGCGGTCCTAGGCGGGGCGGCCTAGGCGGGGCGGGCCCGCCCGGAGTTCACCGGTCGCCGACGGCCCGTGGGTGGGTGTCCCGCCCAGTGGAGGAGCAGGAGACTGGCCAAGGCAGCGAGGGTGCACCAGGTGGAGACGAACGCGAGCCGCCAGAGCAGGGCGCAGAGCACCGCGCCCACTCCGGTGAGCAGACCGAGGCGGCGGAGCAGACGATCGCCGCTGACCAGGAGGGAGCCGACCGTGGTGAGGAGGTAGCCGGTGACCAGAAGGCCCGGGTGCGGGATGCCGATGGCGTAGCCGAGGGTGTGGCCGTGCCGGGTGGCCGTCACCGGGTGAGCGGCGACGGCGGCCGCGAGCGGGGCCGCCACTGCCGCGCCCAGCAGCGCCAGCAGCGCGAGTGCGCGGCGTCGGCCGGGGCCGGCCGGGTGCCCGGGTTCGTGGGCTGCGCACCAGACCCCGACCGGGACCAGGACGGGCAGCAGCGGCAGGGCGATCACCGCCCAGGTGGTGCGGGCCGCCCCGGCGAGGGCGGACGGCAGTTCACCGTCCGTACCGAGCCACACCAGTGCCTCGACGAGCTGGTGCACGCCGAGTACCAGCGGGAGCGCGGCGAGCGGCAGCCGCTGCGGCCTCCCGGACCGCCGGGCGCGCACCAGACACGCCACGCCGACGCCCGCGACCGCCGAGCCGGCCACGGCGTCCGCCTGGGCGCTCCAGCACATCGGTCCGCCTGCCCGTGCTACTCGCGCTTACGGTTCACGCCGGTGTCGCCGCGACCGCCCGGCTCCCGGCCGCCGTTGCCGTTGCCACTTCCGTCACCGGGCCGGTCCTCCGGCGGAACCCCGATGCTTTCCAAGGTGTCGCGGACACTGCCGGGCATCGCCGGATGTCGGCCGATCACGATCACCCCGATCACGATCGCCACCAGCCCGGCCGCCTGCCAGGCCAGCGCGCCGGGGGTGACCCGCAGCCGGTCACCGAGGAAGCCGACCGCGCAGGCGATCCCGGACAGCGGCTGGGCGGCGGTCAGCGCCGGCAGCGACATCCGCAGCGGGGCGGCCTCGAAGGCGCTCTGCACCAGCAGCAGTCCGACTACGCCCGCCACCACCACGGCGTACGGCTGCCAGGTGCGCAGCACCACCGTCAGCCCGGCGTGGTCGAGGCGCTGGGTGGTGGTGCGGGTGAGCGCGTCCTGGAGGCCGTAGAGCAGTCCAGCGGCGAGAGCCAGCAGGGTGGCCTCCTCGAACAGCGGCAGCCGGCGGGCGAGGGTGACCAGCAGCAGGGTCAGCCCGACCACCGTGCCGACCACCAGCCAGTGCCGCAGCTCCCCGGCGGGCGGACCGCCGCCGGTCGGCTGCCCGGCCACGATGAAGGCCGTCACCCCGAGGCCCAGCAGCAGCACCCCGGCCCAGCCGGAACGCCCGAGGGTCTGACGGGTGAGCACCCGGGAGAGTGCCATGGCGAAGATCAGGTTGGTCGCCAGCAGCGGCTCGACCAAGGACACCTCGCCCTGGTTGAGCGCGAGCGCGGAGAGGAGCAGACCGCTGACCATGAACCCGGTGCCGAGCAGCCACTCGGGCATCCGCATCAGGTCCAGCAGCAGACGCCAGCGCAGCAGGTCGGCACGGGGAGCCCGTTGCGCCGCGTGCTGCTGGAGGACGAAGCCGAGTCCCAGACAGCAGGCCGCGCTCAGAGCGAGGAGGAAGACCGCCACGGAGGGACCACCAGGTTGTCGCTGCCCCGCGCCGCGCCGGCGGTTCCGGGGGAGGGTTCGGCGGTCGCGGCACGCTTCCGCCAGCGTACCGCCGGGGCGGCGGCCGGGCCGATCGGACGCGGCGGATCCGTACCGGCCACCGCCGCGAAAGCCGCGCTTGCCGCCACGGGTGGGGCGGGCGCACGCTGGTGTGAGCGGCCGCCACGGGCCCACCGCCCGGGTCGGCCGGGATCGGCGACGGGGGCCGCCGCCAGGAGGTGTGGCATGCACAACCAGTGGGACGTGGAGCTCAGCTTCGACGAAGACGGTGTGCACACGGTGTGCGACGCCAGGTTGACGGGTGCGAGGGCACCGGGCCTGAGCGCGCACGGTGAGGCCGAGAAGAGTGCGGAGGACCGCCCGCTCGCCAGGATCGGCGAGGAGGTCGCGGCCTCGCGGGCCCTGGAGGAACTGTCCCGCAAGCTGCGGGCCCAGGCCACCGGCGAGATCGAGGACGAGGGGCACCGCCCGGGCTACCTGATCTACTGACGGCGCCGTCCACTGACGGCGCCGACGCATCCGGCCGCCCGGGGCGCCCGGGTGGGATGGCCGTGTGAGCACGCCCCTCCCCGGGCGTCTTCGGCCGGTGCCAGCCCCGGGGGTTGGCGGGCCGGTGGTCGATGGCCGTCGTCCGGGAACGCGTTCTCGGCCTCGGTGTCACCCGTCATGGCGAGGTACCAGATCCGGCCCGCCACCGCAGCCGGCGTGATCTCCCCGGCCGGGAGCCGGCCCTCCAGGTGGTGGAGCAGGCAGCGGTCGGCCGTCCGCTCGGCCGGCAGGTCGTGCCGAGTTCCTCGAGTTCCTTCAGCTCCTCGCGGAAGACCTCGAAGGGCACCTGGACCGCCCGCCCGTCCGGTGCTCGGCCACCACCCCGAGCCGCAGCAGACCACCCAGCACCCCGGCCGCCACCCCCACCCCCGCTCCCACGACACCCCGCCGCCCCCTCGCGGCGCCCGTCGACCTGCGGGCCTCGCCGCACCCGGTGACACGGAGGCGTTCGGGATCCGGGAGGTGGCGCCGTCCCGGTCCGCCGTCGGTCGCCAGGGTTCCGCGTCCCGTTCCAGCGTTCCAGGCTCGTTGCGTTCCCGCTGGTCAGTGCCCGTTTCGGCGTTCCACCTTCCCCATCGTGCCGGTAGATCTTCCGGCCGGGACGGATCGGTAAGCAAGCTCTGGCCATCGAGTCGACGAACCGCTCGACCGAACGCCGAAAGGGGCCCGACCACATGTCCGTCCGCACTTCCCGCACCCGACTGATCACCGCTGCCGCGAGCATCGCTCTCGCCACCCTCTCGCTGACCGCCTGCGGCAACGACGACGGCAGCGCGGACGGCAAGGCCGCGGCCGCCCCCTCGGGCACTGCCACCCCGTCGGCCACGGCCCGCCCTACCCAGGAGGCCACCGCTGCGGCCTCCGCCTCGACCACCGGCACCGCTGCCGGCACCACCTCTACCGGCGCCAGTGCTGCCGCTGACCCCGGCACAGCCCCCAAGACGCCCGCCGCCCCCAAGCCCGCCACGAAGGCCCCCGCCCCTCACGCCCCGGAGGCGGCCGAGCCCGTCACCTGCACCGCCGCCACCACCAAGACCACCGCCGCCCCGCTCAACCGCCCCGTCAACCACCTGCTGCTCACCGTCACCAACACCGGCACCGCCACCTGCTACCTCTACGACTACCCGGCCCTCCAGTTCGGCCAGTCCCAGTCCGTCCCCCCGGTCATCGCCGACTCCAAGCCCCAGGCCGTCGTCACCCTCCAGCCCGGGCAGTCCGGCTACGCCTCCGTCAACCTCTCCTCCGCCGACGGCACCGACAACACCAACGGCTACACCTCCACCACCCTCGACCTCTACTTCCACGGCCCCTCGGGCAACGAGAGCGACGGCCCCGCCGCCCACCCCGCCCTGCCCACCAAGGGCGTCTACCTCGACGACTCCCTCAGGACCACCTACTGGCAGCAGTCCATGGACGACGCCACCTCCTGGTAGCCACCACCCGAACCACCCCGCCGGCCCGAGAGAAACGGACACCCCACCATGCACAAGACCCGCAGGATCGCCCGCCTCCTGGCCGTCTACACCGGTGCGGCCCTCCGGATCCTCGTCCTCGGCACCCCGGACGACCCCGACCTCACTCGGAAGGCGGGCCTGGTCCGCCGCTGACGCCCCGCACCGCGACTCTTCAGCCCGGGCTGCGAGGACCGCCGACTCGGCCTGACGCCGGATCGGGAGCCATACGGGCCTGCCCTCTCCCTCCTCACGTCCGGCCGACAGAAGGGCGGGTCCGGACTGCGATCGGACGAGAAGTTCCGGAGGACGGCGTAGGGGTCTATTCGGTGCAAGAGCGATTCGATGAGATTGGTCGGCTCGTCGGTGTGGAGATTGAATTCTCAGGATTCGCGGTCGTTGCCGAATCGTGGGCGGGCAATCTCTTTTTGACGGTGTGTTGATACGGCGGCTTGTGCGGCACTTCGGAAGCCGTTGGACCTGTGGTGGCGCCGCGACGCCTGGCCTGCACGGTCTACCTCGACCACCCCGGCATTGGGGATCACGGCCGGCTCACGGCGATCGGCAGCGTCAGCGTCGCCGAATCCGTGCTCGACCCCGGTGGACTGGGGGCGGAGGCCACGGAGGACATGCGGCTCCCATTTATCGGTCCGCGACTTGGCGCTCATCGAACGACCGGTTCAGGTGGAGCAGGAGGCTGTTGCAGGGCAACGGACCGGATCGCCCGTCACCGGGGGCGGGTGGCCGGCGACGAGGCGGCGTGGGTGGTGGGGAGGAGCCAGGGGGTGGCGGTGTGGGCGGGTTGGTGTGGGGGCATGGCGCGTGGGGTGCCGCGGTAGTTGAGGTACATGCCGGTCAGGACGGTGACCTTGGCGCGCAGGAGCCAGGGGTCGAAGGGCTTGACGATGAAGTCGACCGCTCCGGCGTCGTAGCCGCGCAGGGTGTTCTCCGGGTCGGACCCGATCGCGGTGACGAAGATGATCGGGATGTCGCGGGTCTGTGCGCGGCTCTTGATCTGGGCGGCGGTCGCGTAGCCGTCCATGCCGGGCATCTGGACGTCCAGGACGATGACGGCGATGTCGTTGTGCTGGAGCAGTGCCTTCAGGGCCTCGGGGCCGGAGGCGACGGCGAGGACGTCCCAGTCGGCGGCGGCGAGGACGGCTTCGAGGGCGACCAGGTTCGCGGGCTGGTCGTCGACGACGAGGACCCTGGGTCTGCCGGTGGCGGCCGGGGTGGTGGCGGGCGCGGGTGCCTCGATCCGCAGCGGGTCCTCGCCGGCCTGCTGCTCGGCGACGATCAGTTGGCGCTCCAGCAGCTCGCAGCGGGCCTCGGCGGCGAGTTGACGCCGCAGCGCCTCCGCCAGCTCGGTCTCCAGTCGCGCGACGTCCGTCTCCAGGGCCTGCTTCTCGAGGAGCAGGTCTGCGCGGTCACCGCCGTACCGGGCGAGCTCGTCCGCGCGGGCGCGCTCCCGCGCCCAGTCGGTCTCCAGCTGGTTGAGACGCAGCTCCAGGTCGGCGATGCGGTGGTTCTTGTCGAGCAAGGCGTCTCCCAGGACGTCGCTGTGCGCCGCGGAGCGCCGCGAGAGCCGGTCGGCCTCGGCCAGTTGGGACTGCAACTGCTGTACGGCGTGGCCGACCGAGGCGCTGGTCTGCTGCGCGGCCGCGTGCAGGCAGCGGAGGAGTTCGACGGTTTCCGGGGTGGCGACGTTGCCCCGGTCGGCGCCGACGTCGGTGAGCAGGTCCTGCACGAACTGCCAGGACGGGATCCGCTGCCCGGACAGGTAGCGGGAGAGCGCCCCTGGGCTCAGGTGGCGGCGCGAGCTGTAGCGGCGCACCGACACCGTGGGCCGCAGCCCCGCGAACAGGCTGCGCAGGGCCTCGGCGAAGGCGCGGCACTCCTTGTTCAGGTCGGCGTTCAGCGGTTGCAGGCTTCCCACCCGGTCACCCCCGGTGTCTCATGGGCCTCCACGGAGGCCACCATCCTTGCAGTGTCAGCGCGGTCGCGGTCGCGGTCGCGGCCCGGGGACCGGGAAGCCGGAGGGCCCGGGCCGCGCGGGCATCAGGAGGCGGGCTCGTTCTCGGCCGGCTCCTGCGCGGGATCGCCGACGAGCCGGTTGACGAACGGCACGCTGACGCCGAAGGCGCCGGCGCCGTACAGGACGCACCGGACCAGGTGCCCGCCCCCGGCGGCGGCCAGGACGCCCGCGCCGATTCCCGTGAGCACGCCGATCAGCAGCACCAGAGTCGCCCTGGTCGACAGCAGCGAACGCTGCACCGTGAACCTCCTCGATCCGTGGCGGCCTTCGCCGGCCACGCCCTGCCCGCCAGCCGGACCGGTCTGACGGTGCGTCACAGCATGGGGAGTCCGGGCACCGTTGCGCCCCTGTTTCCGGGGCGGAAACACCAATCGGCAACAGCGGGCCGGCCCCCGGCCCGCTCCGGACGGGCGACGGTTCCAGCGGACGTCCCGCACCGGATCGGCGAGCCCGCCCTCCCGTCGCCGGCGGAACGGCCCCCGCTACGCTGGCGCGGGTGCTGCTCCCCACTGTTCCGCGTGCCCGCCTCCGCCTCGGCGGGCGGCCCGCCGTCGACACGCCGTTCGGCCCGCTGGTGTTCACCACGACGATCGGGAGTACGGCCCTTCCGCTGCTGCCCGATGAGCTGTTCGGGCTGTCCGGCGGCTGTACGGTGGCTCGCTGGAGCCGGCCCGGCGCCCGGGTCGAGCTGCTGCTGACCCCGTACGACCCCGGGCTCGACCCGGAGAACCGGGGGCCGCTGACCGATTGCCGGGCGGCGGTCTGGCGGATCGACGCCCGCGCGCCGCTCGGGCGGGTGCGGTTCTCGGCGAGCCTGCCGGACCGGCTGCCGGAGGGTGCCGACGCGGGGTGGGACGGCGGGCAGTCGCTGGCCGCGATCACGGTCGACGACGACAGCACCAGGCTCACCGTCGGCGGCATGGACGAGGAGGCGATCTGCCTGGCCGCGGGCGGGGAGGTCCCTGGTCGGTGGGGTGGGTTGATCGACGAGGTCTACGAGCGCTCGCACAGCACGTGGGGCGTGGACTTCGGCGACCGGCACGGCTTGACCTGGACGCTGCCCCCGTTGGAGGCCGGCGAGCACTGCGAACTCCCGGTGGTGGCCGCCTGGGCTCCGGTCGCGGACGAGACCGCGAACACCTGGTTCGCCGTTCTGGCCTCGCCGGCGGAGCTGCTGCGGCGGGCCGCCGATCGCGGCTGACCATTCGGCTACCGGTACCAGTCGTCTCCGCCCGTGGCGAGCGAGCGCCCCAGGTAGTCCCGCAGGTCGCGGGCGACCCAGGAGCGACTGTCGCTCTCGTGGTCCCAGACGAAGATGTCCGGCCTGCGGGGCTTCCGTACGAAGGCGAACTGGTCGCCGCCACCGTTGTCCCCGAAGAACAGGAGGGCGTCGAAGGGCATGTACAACGGGCGATGGAGACGTCCGCCCGGAGGTAGCGGTTCTGTTCGACGATCCGCTCGATGGGCCAGACCGTGTCGACGCTGGTCCGGCCCACGATCCCGTTGCTCTCCAGGAGCAACTGCCTGAGTTCGCCGGGCAGTTCGTCCCCGAGTCGGCTTTCTGCCCCGGCCAGTGCCGACTCCTGGGCGGGCTCCCTGAAGCCGGTGCCCGGGAACGCGTCGGCGGCCGTCCGTGTCCACATGATCCGCAAGCGTATGGGGTCGCCGTTCCGTGGGTGACGGCCGGGTGGGGGAGGTCAGCGGCCGGGTGGGGTGAGGAAGGTGAGGGCGTGGTGGTTGACCTGCGGGGCGGCGGCGTGGGGGAGGGTGTGGTGGGTGGCGTCGGGGAGGGTGGTGACGGTGGCGTGGGGGACGGCGCGGCGGGTGGCTTCGGCGGTGCGGCGGAGGTCGTGGGCGCGGGAGTCGGCGGCGTAGAGGGCGAGGAGGGGGGTGGTGAGGGTGCGGAGCCGGGTGGGGGTGGGGCGGGGGCCGGTGACGACGGGGGAGGCGGGGAAGTCGGCGTAGCCGAGGGCGTAGAGCTCGCGCCAGTCGGGGTCGACCGCGGGGCCGGGGGCGGACTCCCAGTCGAGGTAGGAGCGGGCGCGGGCCGGGGTGCGGCGGGGGAGGAAGAGGGGGAGGGCGCGCAGCAGGTAGCCGGGGCGGAAGCCGGTGAAGCACTGGGTGGGGTCGAGCAGGGCGAGGCGGCCGACCCGGGCGGGGGCGTGCAGGGCGTACTGGAGGGCGATCCAGGCGCCGTACGAGTGGGCGCAGAAGTCGACTGCGGGGACGCCGAGTTCGTCGAGCACGGCGTCCAACCAGCCGAGCAGGCCGGGGACGTCGCCGAGGGGGGCGCCGTCGTGGACGCTGCGCCCGGGGTCGCCGATGAGGTCGACGGCGAGGACTCGGTGGCCGGCCTCGGCGAAGGCGCCGGCGTTGGCGAACCACATGGTGGAGGTGGCGCCGCCGCCGTGGAGGAGGACGAGGGGGCGGCCGTCGGCGGGGCCGCAGGCGTTGATCCGGGTGGTGCCGTGGGCGGTGCGGACGGTGAGCGGTTCGACCGGGACGGGCCAGCGGGCGAGCAGCCGGTCGTAGGCGGCGAAGAACGGGGCGAGGCGCGGTGCGGGGTTGGGGGTGGTGCGGGCAGACATGATGGGCCTCCGCGGGGTGTGGTGTGATCGGCTCCGGGTCGGGTGCGGGATCGGCACTGGACCGCTGCTGGGATCATCGCTGGATCGCTCGTTGAACAAGTATCTCGCTGAGCGAGAGAATAGTGGCACACGTGTGCCCAAGGAAGGACGAGAGGGTGTCCGAGGTCGAGGAGCCGATGCGGCTGGTCCACCTGTTGCGCGGTCTGACGGTCGAACTGGACCTGTTCGGAGCCGAGTTCGCGGCCCGCAGCGGTCTGCATCCGACCGATCTGCGGGCGTTGATCCACCTGCTGGACGCTGCCCGGGCCGGGGAGGTGGTCACCCCGGGCCGGCTCGGGGAGGCGCTCCGGCTCAACTCGGCCGGTACCACCGGCCTGGTGGACCGGCTGGAGCGGCTCGGGCTGATCCGCCGTGAGCGCGATCCGCAGGACCGGCGGAAGGTGCGGTTGGTGGTGGAGGAGCGGGCGATGGAACTGGGGCAGGGCTTCTTCGGTGGGCTGATCGGGGACCTGCTCGCGGCCATGCGCCGGTTCGACCCGGCGGAACTGGCCACGGCCCGGCGCTTCCTGGAGGCGATGACCTCGGTGGTGGCCGCCGCCCGGCAGGAGTGAGGCCGGCAGGAGTGAGACCGGCACGAGTGAGACCGGCAGTGGTGAGACCGGCACGAGTGAGACCGGTGACTGATGGGGGCGCGGGCGCTACGCGGGGCCGAGGGCCCAGGCGATCAGGGAGAGCGTCGCCATCGACGCCAGCGTCGACCAGAGCACGGTGTCCCTGGCGAGTTCGGTGCCCTGCCCGTACTCGCGCGCGTAGGTGTAGACGTTCTGCGCCGTCGGCAGGGCGGAGAAGAGCACTACGGTGAGCAACTGGTGCGTGGGCAGGTGGAGTACGGGGCCCGCCACGACCAGGGTGACCAGTGGCTGGACCACGGTCTTGATCGTGACGGTCAGCCCGACTTCGACCCGGCGCGAGGGTCCGTCGGCGGGCGGGCGGTTGCGCAGCGACATGCCGAGGGCGACCAGGGCGGTCGGCACCCCGGCGCCGCCGAGCAGTTCGGCGGAGTGGTTGAGCTCGGCGGGCAGGTGCAGCCCGGTCGCGGAGGCGACGGCGCCGAGCGCGGTGGCGAGCAGCACCGGGTTGCGCAGCGGCAGGGTGAGCAGGGCCCGGCGACCGGCCGCGCCGCTGTCCAAGACGGCCAGCACGGTCGGGGTGACCAGCAGGATCTGGAACAGGATCACCGGTCCGACGAACGAGGCGTCGCCGACCACCTGCATGGTCACCGGGATGCCGAGGTTCGCGGAGTTCACGTAGCCGGAGGCCATCGCGCCGATCGCCAGTTCGCCGCGCTTGCGGCGGAACAGCAGGCGCCCCGCGAACAGTCCGAGGCCGGTCGCGGCGGTGGCGCCGGCCACGAAGGCGAGCATCGACGCGTTGGCGAAGTGCCGGACCGGGGTGCGGGCGATCATCAGGAAGAGCGCGGCCGGCATCGCGACGTGGAAGACGAAGCGGGTCAGCACCAGCTCGGCCTGCGGCCCGAGCAGCCCGGCGCGGGCGACGACGTAGCCGACCGCGGTGAGCGCCCAGATCGGGGCGAAGGCGGACAGCAGCGGGTGGAGCGCGGGCATGGTTCCTCGGATCGCTCGGAAGGGTCTGCCGGGTGGCGGCGGGGGTCGCCCGCCCTGGGGCCTGTCGGCGGGGGCCCTGGAGCACCGGTGACGCTGTGAACCCCCGGGGGAGTAAACCAGTGGCCGTCGGGGCGTTGATCAACGGGGGGAGGGGCCGGGAGCCCCGCCTGCCGAGGAGGCACGCGGAGCGGGCCGGGCAGGCGGTCCGGGTGCGGCGTGCCGAGCGGGGCCTACGATGAGCCGATGGAGGACCAGTACCTGAGCCTGTCCGAGGTGGAGGCCATCGCGCGCCGCGCCCACCAGGGGCAAGTGGACAAGAACGGGCACCCGTACGCCGAGCACATCGCGGCGGTCGCCGGCGGAACGGCGGCGCGCGGCGGCAGCGAGGCGCAGATCGCGGCGGGCTGGCTGCACGACACCGTCGAGGACGATCGGCTGAGCCGGGAGTGGCTGGCGGGGGCCGCGCTGCCGGAGGAGACCAAGGCGATCGTGGACGCGCTCACCCGCCGCCCCGAGGAGCCGGTCGAGGCGTACACGGCGCGCATCCTGGCCACGCCCGGCGCGCTGGTGGTCAAGCGCGCCGACCTGGCGCACAACTCCGATCCCGGCCGGCTGGCCACGCTGGACCGGGCGACCGCCGAGCGGCTGGCCGCCAAGTACGCGCGGATGCGGGAGCTGCTGGGGCTCACCGGGGAGCTCTGAGCCGCGCGGCGGCCCGGGGCGCGGCAAGAAACGCAGGGGAGCTCTGAGCCGCGCGGCCGCCCGGGCGCGGCAGGGGAAAACAGGGGAACGCAGCGGAAAGCAGGGGAAGGCACGAGAGGGCCCGGGCCACGCGGATCGCGCGGGCCCGGGCCCTCTCGGGTCACCCCGGTGGTCCCTGTCCGACCCCCGGGGTGAGGGGGGAAGTGGTCAGGAGACGGGTGGCAGGCAGCTCAGCCGGTGGTCGGTCGGCTTAGTACCAGTGGTGGCTCTGCCAGAAGTTCCAGGCGGCGTTCGGGCTGCCGTAGCGGGTGTTCATGTAGTCCAGCGCCCACTTGATCTGGGTGGCCGGGTTGGTCTTCCAGTCGGCGCCCGCGGAGGCCATCTTGGAGGCCGGCAGGGCCTGGCCCAGGCCGTAGGAGCCCGAGCTCGGGTTGGTCGCGGTCACGTTCCAGCCGGACTCGTGGCTGATGATCTGGCTGAACGAGGCCAGCTGGTTCGCCGGGACGATCTGGGCGGCGATGGCCTGCGGGGAGGCGGTGGCGGCGTTGGCGGTGGCGGGCAGCACACCGGCGCCCAGGGCGGTCAGACCAGCGGTGCCGGCGAGAATCGCGGCGGAAGTGCGCATACGGAGCTTGAAAGCGGGCATGTAGAACAGGACCTCAATCAGGTTGGGCCGGGTCGCGCCCCACCCAGGACCACGGGCCGGACAGGGGCCGTTGCGGTTGTGGGGCGCGAACTCGGCGGCAGGCCGTCCACCGGCGGGACAGGAGCCGGAGCGGCTGGCGACGAGAGCCATTGTTGCCAGACCGGATCGGCCCCCGCCAAGACCCCCTCGTTACGACGCACCGTCGTACGCGCGGCGGTGGCCGTGGATTCGAAGGGGCGCCGCGAGCAGGCCGCCGGACGGGCTCCGAGCCGGGCGGACGCCGGGTTGTCGGGGGTGACCCCGGGGGTGCGGTCGGGGGTCCGCAGCCACCACTACCGTTCGTCGTAGGCTCGATTCGCCTGTGAGCGCACTCACCGTTTGGGAGCCGCTGCTGTCACCCGGCGGTCCGGTCGCGACACTTTGGGTACTGACGATCTGTGCCCGGCGCCACAGGATGCGGTGACCCCGGGCGGTGAAGCGCTCGCCGAGGGTCACCGGAGGTCGCCCAGGCGCCGGTGCCGGAGGGCTCGGGCGGTGAAGCGCTCGCCGAGGGTCACCGGAGGTCGCCCAGGCGCCGGTGCCGGAGGGCTCGGGCCGCGAGCCGGTCCGCCTCGGCGGTGGCCGACAGCTCACCGAGTGCCGTGACGACCGCCGCTCCCAGCCGGGCGCAGAAGGCCGCCGGCTCCTCGGCGGCGTCCGGCAGCTCGGGGACCACCTCGTCCACCAGCCCGACCTCCGCCAGCTGCCGGGCGCCGATGCCCTGGGTCCGGGCCAGCTCGGCGGCGTGGGTGCCGTCCCGGTGCACGATCGCCGAGGCGCCCTCCGGCGGCAGCGGCGCCAGCCAGGCGTGCCCGGCCGCGAGCACCCGGTCGGCCGGGAGCAGCGCCAGTGCGCCGCCGCCGGAGCCCTGGCCGAGCAGTACGGCGAGGACGGGGGTGCGCAGGGCGAGCAGGGTGGTCAGGCAGTGCGCGATCTCGATCGCGATGCCGTCCAGCTCGGCCCCGGCGGACAGCTCCGCCCCGGCGGTGTCCACCACGGTCACCAGCGGCAGGCCCAGCTGCTCGGCCAGCCGGGCGCTGCGCCGGACGGCCCGCAGGTCGGCGGCGGTGAAGGGGTGCTCGTGCTGCGCGTCCTGCCGCTGCTGGCCGACGACCAGGGCGGGGTGGCCGCCGAGCACGGCGAGCGCGCGGACCAGGGCACCGTCGCGGCCCCCGGGGGCGTCGAGCAGCACCAGCTCCTCGGCGGTGCGGCGCAGCAGCTCGCGGGTGCCGGGGCGGTCGGGGCGCCGGGTGCGGCGGACGGAGTCCCAGGCGTCCTGGACGTCGGGGGCTCCGGTGCCCTGGGGGCCGGCGTCCGGGGCGTCGCGTTCCGTGGTGCCCCGGCAAGCCGGGCTGCCCCTATAAGAAGGAGGAGTGGCGCCGAGCACGGTGAGGATGCGGCGGAGCAGCTCGCGCAGTTCCTGCGGCGGCACCACGGCGTCCACCAGGCCGTGCCCGGCCAGTGTCTCCGCCCGCTGGACGTCGGCCGGCAGCTCCACGCCGCGCAGCTCCTCGTACACCCGGGGGCCGAGGAAGCCGAGCCGGGCGCCCGGCTCGGCGAGGACCAGCTGGCCGAGGGTGCCCCAGGAGGCGAAGACCCCGCCCATGGTCGGGTTGCGCAGGTAGCTGAGGTAGGGGAGGCCGGCCGCGCGGTGGGCCTGGACGGCGGCGGTGATGCGGAGCATGCAGAGGAAGGCTGCCGAGCCCTCCTGCATCCTGGTGCCGCCGGAGACCGGCAGGGCGAGCAGGGGGAGGCGCTCGGCGGTGGCGCGTTCGACGGCCCGGGTGATCCGTTCCGCGGTGGCGACGCCGATCGAGCCGCCGAGGAAGCCGAACTCGGAGGCGATCAGGGCGACCGGCCGGCCGTCGATCAGGCCGAGGCCGGTGAGCACGGCCTCGTCCAGGCCGGTGCGCTCGCGGGCCCGGTCGAGCGAGGCGCGGTAGCCGGGGTCGGTGGGCGGCGCGGGCGTCGGTTCGTCCCAGCTGTGGAAGCCGCCCGGGTCGACCAGCAGTCCGATCAGCTGGCGGGCGGTCAGTGCGGTGCCGTTGCCGACGGGAGCGCCGCTCGTCGTGCCGGTGCCGGTGCCGGTGCCGGTGCCGGTGCCGGTGGCGCTGTTCGTGCCGCCGCCCGCATCCGTGACGGCGCCCGCGCCCTTGTCAGTGCCCGTGTTCATGTCCACCCCGTCAGAGATCGTTCCGGTCCGAGACGATCCGTCACTCTATGCGGCACGGGCGGACCGTTGTGGGAGTGCTGTGAAGGTGTGAGCGGGTCTACAGTGCGGCGTGCAGTTGTTCGACGGCGGTCGACCCAAGGGTGACGCCGGTGGTTCGTGGACGGTCTCGGCGCTGCCTCCCGGCGGGCTGCCGCACGGGCCAAGTCGCAGATGGAAAAGGGAAGTTACCCGCGGGTAAACAGTTCGCCGAGGGCCTTCCGGAGTTGTCGGTGTCTCGCCACACTGGTGGACATGACTCGCACTCTACGCGCGTGGAAGACCCGCGCCGCCGCCATCACCGCCGTCGCCCTGATGACCCTCGCCCCCGTCGCCGTCGCCACCGAGGCGCACGCCGACGTGAGCGGCTCGGTGTGCCTGTCCGCGCTGCCGGCGCAGGCCACCGACACCCTGAACCTGATCGCCTCGGACGGGCCGTTCCCGTACTCGCAGGACGGCGTGGTCTTCCAGAACAGAGAGGGCGTCCTGCCCAGCCAGTCGTACGGGTACTACCACGAGTACACCGTCATCACCCCGGGCGCCCCGACCCGCGGTGCCCGCCGGATCATCACCGGCGAGGCCGCGCAGGAGGACTACTACACCGGCGACCACTACGCCACGTTCTACCTCATCGACCAGACCTGCTGAAGCGCCGCCGCGGCGGCCGTGGCCCCGGGGGGTAACGCCCGCCGGGGCCACGGCCGTACGGCCGGAGACGGGCCGCCCGGGGCCGCTCTTCTCCAGGGCCCCGTAGGGCAGTTGACCAGGACCGGTGCGGCCCGGCCGTCGGGCCGGTGAACACCCGGCGGCCGTGCCGTTGCTAGGGTCTGCGCATGGCACCGAGCAGCGCGAACCCCCCGGGACGGCTCCGGCGCGACGCGCAGCGCAACCGCGACCTGCTGCTCGCCGCCGCCCGCGAGATGTTCTCCCGGCACGGCCTGGACGTCCCGCTGGACCAGATCGCCAAGGAGGCCGGCGTCGGCAACGCCACCCTCTACCGGCACTTCCCGACCCGCGAGGCCCTGATCGCCGAGGTCTTCGCGGACGCCGGGGCCGGACTGGCCACCGCCGGGCAGGAGGCGCTCGCCGCCGAGGACGCCTGGACCGGCCTGGAACGGTACTTCGAGCGGATCTTCGAACTCGTCGCCGCCGACCGGGGCATCAACGACCTGGTCACCCAGGCCATCCCGAGCATCCCCGGCATGATCGAGATCAGCCGCGGCCACGCCGTCACCGTCGGCGCCCTCATCGCCCGTGCCCAGCAGCAGGGCACCATGCGGCCCGACGTGGTCACCATGGACCTGCTGTTCCTGCTCGGCCCGCTCTGCCGCGCCCTGCCCGCCGCCACCGAACTGCGCCCCGACCTCTGGCGCCGCTACCTCGCCCTGCTGCTGGACGGCTTCCGCGCCCGGGCCACCCATCCGCTGCCCGTTCCGCCGATCGGCGAGGAGCACCTGGACCGGATGTTCGCCGACCTGTGGGATGCGCAGCCGCCGGAGCCGCCGGAGCCGCCGGAGCCGCCCGAGGCCTGACCCGGTCCTCCTCGCCCGCCCGCATCAGGGACGCGTACGGAACGCCGGGCGGCGCGTCAGGGCGGCGTCAACGGGCCGGAGCGGACGGCGGCGGCCCGCTTTGCTGGGGTGACCCGCCACGACGCGGCGGCGCGGACGGAGAGGCGGGACGAGCCATGGCGGACACGGGGACCGACGAGGGCCGGATCGTGGTCGGTGTCAGCGGCTCGCTCGGCAGCCTGGCCGCCCTGCACCACGCGGTGGCCGAAGCCCGGCGGACGGACGTCGAGGTGCTCGCGGTGCTGTGCTGGACGCCGCCGGGCGAGGAACTCGGGTACCGCCGCACGGTCTGTCCGCCGGTGGTCGACGCCGGCCGCGACGCCGCCGTCGCCCGGCTGCGGCAGGCGCTCGACGAGGCCTTCGCCGGGCGGTACGCGGGAGCCCGGCTGCGCTGCCAGGCCATGCGCGGGGAGACCGCCCACACCCTGCTGCGCTGCGCGGACCGGCCCGGCGACGTCCTGGTGCTCGGCGCCGGCCGCGAACGCGGCCGCCTCTCCCGGCTGATCCGGCCGTCGATCACCGCCTACTGCGTCCGGCACGCGACCTGCCCCGTGCTCAGCGTGCCGCGCCCGCCGCTGCAGCGGGACCTGGACGCGCTGGAGCGCGGGTGCCGGCAGAGCGATCTGGTTGTGGGGAACTGACCGGCGGGGCAGGCCGGTTGGGGAGACGGTGCTACCAGATCCCGGCCGCCCGGGCGAGCGCGGCGGCGGTCTGCCGACCGGCCGCCAGGGTGGCCGGGTCGGTGGCGGGCAGGCAGCGGCCGACCTCCGGGCTGTAGCTGGTCATCACCACGCCGGCGTGGTCGGTGGGGAGTTCGAGCAGCTCGGCGGTCGGGACGGCCGCGTGCAGTTCACGGGTGAGGACGGCGGGCACCACCTCGTCCGCGGTGCCCAGCACCAGCCGGATCGGCACCGGACAGGGCCCCGCCGTCAGCAGGTCGAGCGGGCTGTCGCCGGTGGTGGCGGCCGGGCGGCCGTAGGCGGAGGCGATGCCGACGGCGGCGGTGGGGCGCAGCTCGGCCGGAGTGTCCGGGTGGGTGGCCACCGCGACGGCCTCCCGGCCGCCGAGCGACCAGCCGGCCAGCACGAAGCGCTTCGGATCCCCGCCGTACGCGGCGGCGTTGCGGCGGGCGAAGACCAGCGAGGCGAGCAGTTCGGCGCGGCCCCCGTCCTCCCGGTCGGAGCGCCAGTCCGGGACGAGCACCAACAGGCCCAGCCCGGCGGCCTCCTGGGCGACGGTGTGCAGCACGTCGCGCTCGTCGGGGCCCGAGCCGTGCCAGAGCAGGACGACCGGGGCGGGCCCGGTCCCGGCGGCGGAGGTCGGGCGGTGGACGTCCAACAGCCGTCCGTCCGCGTACGGAACGGTCTCGGGTCGAGCGTTCGTCATGCCGGGTCCCCCTCCGGTTCGATGCATGATCACCGAGCTGGTACTGTACTTCCTGTCGCGAGGGAGACGATCCCTCGTCAGGCGTCAGCGGTGCTACCAGAGCACGTCCTACTTTCAGTAGGAAGAGTCCGTGCGATCCGGGCCTGGCGCTCCAAGGTCGGACGGGGTCCGGCACCTTCACGGTGCCGGGCCCCGTCCGCGTTTCCGAAGCGGGGCCGGGGAGTTCAGGACGGCTGGCGGTCGGAGCCCAGTTCGCGGGAGATCCGCAGGCCGGCCTGGGCGACGACCGGGCCGAGGGCGCGGACCCTGGCCGCGGTCATCCGGGAGGTGAGGCCGGAGACGGACAGCGCGGCCGTCACCTCGCCGGTGTGGTCGAAGATCGGCGCGGCCACGCACCGCACTTCGGGTTCGTTCTCCCGGTCGTCGATCGAGTAGCCGCGGGCCCGGATCCGGGCGAGGTCGGCGCGCAGCCGGGTCTCGTCCGCGATGGTCCAGGCGGTGACCGGGCGCAGTCCGGCCGCGACCACCTCGGTGACCGCCTCCTCGGGCAGCCAGGCGAGGATCGCCTTTCCGGTGGCGGTGCAGTAGGCGGGTGCCCGGCTGCCGACCCGGGAGGCCATCCGGACGTTGGTCTCGTCCTCGACCTTGTCCAGGTAGACGATGCCGGGCGACTGCCAGACGGTCAGGTGGACGGTCTCGCCGGCCTCGCGCTGGAGCCGGCGGAGGTGTTCGGCGGCGACGCTGCGCAGGTCGAGGGTGGTCAGGTAGGCCTGGCCGAGCCGGAGCGCGCCGTGGCCGAGGCGGAACCAGCCTGTCTCGCGGTCCCGTTCGAGCAGGTGCTCGTCGAGCAGCGGGCCGGCCAACCGGAGCACGGTGCTCTTGTTGAGGCCCAGGGCATCGGCGAGTTGGGCGAGCGGGACGCCACGCCCGTCGCCGTGGTCCCGGACGTGGCCGAGGACGGCGAGCGCGCGGCGCAGCGAGGAGGACTGGTTGCGTTCGGTCGTGGGTTTCGCCGCGGGCGCGGCCGCGGGCGTTGGAGGCGCCGGTGCGGGGGTTTGGGTCGCCTGGGCGGGCGTTGGAGGCGCCGGCGCGGGCGTTGGGGTCGCCGGCGCGGGCGTCTTGGGCGACGTCTCCGTCATGGGTCCGTTCCCTGGTCCGGGTTCTGCTGGGGTCCCCCCGCTGGTCGGCGGCGGTTGTCAGAACGTACCCCTTCGGGCCCGGATCACCGCGTCTTCGATACAACGTTGTGCAGTGCAAAACTTCGTGAACCGCCTCTTGTTGGGGCCGATCGGCCACGCCTAACGTCCCTGCCATCGAACAGGCGGCGTCGCCCACCCGAGGCGCTGCGCCCTGCCGTCACCCCCACCACTCACCCACCATCGGCCCCGGTCAGGGCCTGCTTCGACGCGCCCGTCCGCAGCGGCCCGCGTCTCGGCGGCAGCTGTCGGGAGGGGAGGTCTCCACCCATGCGACTCACCAGTCGGGCCGCCGCCGCGGCCGTGCTCGCCGCCGGCTGCCTCGCCGCCACCGCCTGCGCCCCGGGCACCGCCGCACCGGCCGGCGACAAGGCCGCCGACGACCGGACCGGCACCCTGCAGGTGTGGCTGTACAACGAGGCGGGCAACGCGGCCAAGGAGGCCGTGGTCACCAAGGCCGTCAACGAGTTCCAGGCCGCCCACCAGGGCGTCACCGTCAAGGTCAGCTACATCGACACCGACGCCTCGGCCCGCGCCGCCAAGATGAAGGGCGCCTTCAACGACCCCAACAGCGCCCCCGACCTGGTCGAGTTCGGCAACACCGACCTGCCCGGCTACGTCGCCGCCGGCGGCCTGGCCGACATCGGCGCCGAGTTGGACACGTGGCAGGACAAGGGCGACCTCGACCCGGCGATCGCGAAGACGGCGGTGGTCGACGGCAAGACCTACGGCCTGCCGTGGTGGGTCGGCGTGCGCGCCCTGTACTACCGCACCGACCTGTTCACCGAGGCCGGGCTCAACCCGCCGGCCTCGTACGCCGAACTGGTCGCCGCCGGGCAGAAGATCCACGCCGCGCACCCGGACACCTTCGGCATCGCGGTCGGCGGCAAGTACACCTTCGCGGCGCTGCCCTTCGTCTGGGACGCGGGCGGCGACATCGCCGCGAAGAACGGCTCGGCCTTCAAGTCCGCCATCGACTCGCCCGCCGCGCAGGCCGGGATCAAGCGCTACACCGACCTGTTCGGCGCGGACGGCTGCCCCGCCCAGCAGTGCGCGGACCTGACCGGCGGCAAGACCGTCGACCTGTTCGCGGCCGGCAAGTCGGCGATGGCGATCCTGGTCAACTCCAATCGCAGCAAGGTGGACGCGGGCGCGGTCAAGGGCAAGTACGGGGTGGTTCCGCTGCCGGGGGAGAAGCCCGGCTCGATCGCCCCGGCCTTCGCGGGCGGCAACAACCTCGGGGTGATGAAGGCGGCCGAACACCGCACCCTGGCCGTCGAGTTCGCCGAGCTGCTGGCGAACCCGGCCTACCAGGAGCAGATGTACGACGCGATGGGCAACCTGCCGACGCTCAAGTCCGTCAGCGGCAAGGTCGGGGCGAAGGACCCTTTCCTGAAGCCGTTCACCGACACCATCGCGGCCGGCACCCGCTTCGTGCCGCTCGACCAGGCGTGGGCGCAGATCGACGCCCAGTCGGTGATCCCGACCATGCTGCAGCAGGTCGTCACCGGCAAGGCGGACGTGGCCAAGGCCTCGGCCGACGCGGCGGCGCAGATCAACTCGGCCTTCGCCGCGCACTGACCCGCCGACCCCGCCGACGCAGAGCCCCGCCGAGCAGAGAGCAGGTCCGTACGTGTCCGCAACCACCACGACCGCCCCGTCGGCGCCGCCCTCCCCGCGGCGCCGTGGGGCCAGGGCGTCAGCCGCACCCCCGGGCGGCCGGCGTCGCAGGCCCCCGTTGTTGTTGCTGCTGCCGGCCGCGGTGATCCTGATCCCGCTGGTCGCCTACCCGATCTACCAGCTCGGGCTGCTGTCCGTGCTGGACTTCGGTCAGGCCCAGGCTTCCGGCGGCGCCCCGACCTCCTTCGTCGGCTTCGGCAACTACTCGAAGATCCTGGAGGACGGCCAGTTCTGGACGGTGCTGCTGCAGACCGTCGGTTTCGCCGCCTTCTGCGTGGTCGCCACCCTGGCCGTCGGCGCCACCCTCGCGGTGCTGCTGACCAGGGTCGGCCGCTGGCCGCGGCTGGTGCTGACCACGGCGGCGATGGCCGCCTGGGCGGCGCCCGCGATGACCGGTTCGACGGTGTGGAGCTTCCTGTTCGACACCAATCTCGGGCTGGTCAACCACACTCTGGTGAAGCTCGGGCTGAGCGGCTTCCACGAGTTCAACTGGTTCTACGACAGGTGGACGGCGTTCCTGATCGTCGGCGCGGTGGTGGTGTGGCACTCCTACCCGTTCGTGATGGTCACCCTCTACGCGGGCATCCGAGCCATCCCGGAGGAGGTCATGGAGGCCGCCGCCCTGGACGGCGCCGGCACTTGGACCACGTTCCGCCGGATCACCGCGCCGATGCTGCGGCCGATCCTGACCATCGTGGTGATCCAGTCGGTGATCTGGGACTTCAAGGTATTCACCCAGATCTACGTGATGACCGAGGGCGGCGGCATCGCCGGCCAGAACCTGGTGCTCAACGTGTACGCGTACCAGAAGGCGTTCGCCTCCTCGCAGTACGGGTTGGGCGCGGCGATCGGCGTGATCATGCTGCTGATCCTGGTGGTCCCGACGGTCCTGTACATCCGCACCCTGCGACGGACGGGGAACGAACTGTGAACTCCCGTACGCGGTGGCGGCTGGCCGCCGACGCCGGCGCGATCCTGCTGGCGGCGGTCACCGCCTTCCCGGTCTTCTGGATGGTGCTCTCGGCCTTCAAGCCCAAGGGCGAGGTGCAGTCGCTGGATCCGAGGCCGTGGACGGCGCACCCCACGCTGGAGAGCTTCCGTCAGGTGCTCAGCGTGGACGGCTTCGGCCGGTACTTCGTGAACAGCCTGGTGGTCGCGCTGTCGGTGGTGGTGCTCTCGGCGGTGGTGGTGTTCCTGGCGGCCGTGGCGGTGACCAGGTTCAGGTTCCGCTTCCGCACCACGATCATGGTGCTGTTCCTGATCGCCCAGATGATCCCGGTCGAGGCGCTGACCATCCCGCTGTTCTTCATGTTCCGCGACGCCGGCCGGTTCGCCCCGGGCGTCGGGCTGAACACCCTGGCCTCGCTGGTGCTGGTGCAGTTGGCGTTCTCGCTGCCGTTCGGGATCTGGATGATGCGCGGCTTCGTCGCGGCCGTCCCGGTCTCGATCGAGGAGGCCGCGCAGATCGACGGCGCGAGCCGGACCCGCATCCTGTGGCGGATCCTGCTGCCGCTGGTGGCTCCGGGCCTGGCCGCGACCAGCGTGTTCTCCTTCATCGCGGCGTGGAACGACTTCGTCTTCGCCAAGACCTTCATCATCAGCGCCACCCAGAACCAGACGCTGCCCTCGGCGCTGCTGGTGTTCTTCAAGCCGGACGAGAACGACTGGGGCGGGATCATGGCGGCGTCCACGCTGATGACGGTGCCGGTGCTGGTGTTCTTCATCGCGGTGCAGCGGCGGCTGGTGTCGGGGCTGGCGGGCGCGGTCAAGGACTGACGCCCAACGGGGCCCACCGACCGGGCCCACCGACCGGGCCCACCGACCGGCCCCGGCGGCTCGGCGCCGGGGCCTCGTGCGGCTGCGACCTCGTGCGGCCGGGGCCGGTTCAGGACACGAAGCCGATGACTCCGTGCCCCTCGAACTCCCGTGCCGTGCGCAGCCAGCCGGCGACCTCCTGGACGGCCTCGGCCACCGTACGGTCCAACTCCGGTGCCAGGCCATCGCGTTCGGCCTGCTCGAACTGGCGCAGTGCCTCCCCGCACTGCTCGGACGACCACTCGCCGCAGGACACTTCGGGGCAGTAGGGCAGGCCGGCCGGGAAGTCGCTGCCGTAGTGGAAGTCCGAGAGCGAGACCGCGGTGACGCCGTGGGCGCGCAGGCCGTCGTCGACCTCGTCCAGCCACAGGCCGCGGAAGGGGCCGAAGGAGCGGTTGTCCAGGAGTGCGGCGTCCGTGCCGCACAGGTGCCGGTACGCGTAGCGGTACTGGAAGGCGTGCTCCTCGTCGTACGGTCCACCGTACACCACCGCGCGCAGCGCCTCGCGGGCGGTCGGGGCGCCGTCCTCGATCTGGTCGGCGAACTCCTGGTCGGCGTAGTCCAGTTCGGCGCCCGTGTGGCCGAGGACGTCCTGGAGTACGGCCTCGTCGGCGCAGCCGGCCAGGGTGTGCTTGTCGTCGATGTCGGTCAGGTACGCCGTCAGGAAGGAACTCATGGGATCACCGTATCGGCCGTGACGGACAGTCGACTCAGGCCGCCTCGGCCTCCGGGCCCGGGACGGCGACCAGCACGAACTCCGCGCCGGTGGCGTCCCGGACGAGCGCCGAGCGGCCGAACGGTGTCGGTGCGGGTCCGGCGCGGACGGTGCCGCCGAGGGCGCGCAGGGCGGCGGCGGCGCGGTCGGTGTCGGCCGTCCCGAAGTGGGTGAGCCAGCCGGGGGCGCTCGCGCCCGGGGTGGTGGGGCCGATGCTGCAGGCGGGCAGCCCGGCGACCCGGGCGAGGGTGTGGCCCGACCTCGGGCGGTCGTAGCCGTAGCCGAAGACCCGGTGGTAGAACGCCCGGGCGGCATCCGGGTCGGCGGAGAGGTGCTCGTTCCAGGTCAGGGTGCCGGGCTCGTCGACCAGCCCGGCGCCCTCGACCGGGTCGCCCTGCCAGAGCCCGAACGGCGCGCCGAGCGGGTCGACGGCGAGCGCGGCCCGGCCCTGGTCGGGCACCGGGTACGGCTCGCGGGAGATCCGGCCGCCGGCGGCCCGGACGGCGGCCGCGGTACGGGGCAGGTCCCGGCAGGCGAGGTGGGTGGTCCAGCCGGTCGGCCCGGGGGCGACGCCGAGCGCGGCGACCTGCGCGCCGTTGCGGGTGGCGACCGCCTCGGCGGGGCCGGTCGGCACGAACTCCCAGCCGAACAGCGTGCCGTAGAAGTGCTGCGCCCGGGGGAGGTCCGGGGTGGTCAGGACGGTCCAGCAGGGGACGCCCTCGTGGTACCTGCCAGCCTTCGGCATGCCGGCCTCCTGGTCATCCCCGCGCCCCACCCCGTCAGGTTGCGCGCCCGGCCGGTGCGCGGCAAACGGGGGCGGGGGTAGGGGAGGGGCGGGGGTGGAGGTGCTGGCTCAGGCGACCCCGCGCGGGCGGAACTGGATGCTGATCCGCGGGCCGACCGGGCGGGCGGTCTTCGGGATCGCGTGCTCCCAGGTGCGCTGGCAGGAGCCGCCCATCACCACGAGGTCGCCGTGGCCGAGCGGCCGGCGGACCACCGCCCCGCCGCCGGAGCGCGGCCGCAGTGCGAGGACCCGGGGCTCGCCGACGGAGAGGATCGCCACCATGGTGTCCTCGCGGGCGCCGCGGCCGATCCGGTCGCCGTGCCAGGCCACGCTGTCCCGGCCGTCCCGGTAGTAGCAGAGCCCGAGGGTGCGGAAGGGCTCGCCCAGTTCGGGGGCGTAGTGCCGGCTCAGTGCCGCCCGGGCCTCGCCGAGGACGGGGTGCGGCGGCTCGTCCTCGGCGGCGTAGGAGGCGAGCAGCCGGGGGACGTCGACGGTGCGTTCGTACATCTCGCGCCGTTCGGCCCGCCACGTCACGGTCGCGGCCAGCTGTTCGAACAGTTGGTCCGCGCCGTGCAGCCAGCCGGGCAGGACGTCCAGCCATGCGCCGTCGCCGAGCGGCAGGCGCCGTAGCCCGTCGAGCGGGCCGAGCCGGGGGTCGGTGGCTTCTTCGAACAGTGACGGCTGGAGGTGGACGGTCGCGGGCATGGGCCCAGCCTACGCCGTTGTTCGAACACCTGCTCGAACAAAAGTCCGGACGCTAGGGCCTGTCTTCAAGCTCCCGGCGTCGCCCCCGGCGTCGCTCCGCGGACCGGAGTCTGAAGGCGGGCCCTAGTCTGCCGGTATGGCGATCAACGGGTTCGGCGTCACCGAGTTCCAGCTCTTCCTGCTGCGCCGGATGGCCGACTACCACCCCGAGCTGGTCGAGGATGCGGTGCGGCGGCTCGGCGCCACCCGGGCCGCGATGCGGGAGGCGAACAAGCGCTGGCAGGCGATGGTCCGGGCGCCCCGGTTCCCGCGTGGCGCCGCCCGGTACGCCGCCGTGCTCGGGCCGGCGGAGGTGAGTCTGCCGCGCCGGATCGGGGACCTGGAGTGCACGGCCCGGCAGTGGGCGCTGCCTCTCTGGCCCGAGCTGCGCTTCGAGGTGCTGCTCGGGCCGGCCGGCGCCGGCGCGCCGGCGCTGAACGAGTGGCTGGTCCGGGCGGTCGGCGCCCCGGGGCCGGTGCTGCGCACCGTCGACGACCTGGAGCCGTGGGGCTGTGTGGTCGGCGACGTGGGGGCGGCCTTCCCGGGGGCCCTGCCGCGCGAGGGGAGTGCGCCGACCCGTTTCCGGCTGGACTTCGCGGCGCCGGGCGCGGACGGGCGGGTGGGCTCCTGGACGGCGGACTTCACCTGGGGGCTGCTCCAGGAGGTCCGGCCGGACGAGGCGCCCGAGAGGCCCCGGACGCGCTGACCCTGCGCGATCTTCAAGGCGAGATGTAAGGCGATATTCAGTGAATGCCTTAGATTTGTAGGTCGTAGCGTCGATGTGGCAGCATAATCGCAGACCCTGGATAGGCTTCACATCGGAAAGCGAAGGATCATGTCGGACGGCGCCCGCGTCATCGTCGGAGTCAGTGGCTCACTGCACAGCCTGACCGCCCTGCACCGGGCGGCGGAGGAGGCCCGGGCCCGGCAGGCCGTCCTGGTCCCGGTGCTCGCCTGGACCCCGGTCGGCGGCGAGCGCAGCTACCGGGCCCGGCCCTGCCCGCCGCTGCTGCGCGCCTGGCAGGACGCCGCCGGGGCCCGGCTGGAGAGCGCGCTCGGCCAGGCCTTCGGCGGGCTGCCGATCGGCCTGCCGGTGCAGCCGCTGGTGATGCGGGGCGAGGCCGGGCCGGTGCTGACCGCCACGGCCGGCCGGCCCGGCGACCTGCTGGTGATCAGCGCCGGCCGGCACGGCTCGCTGCGCGGCCGAGTGCGTCGACTGCTGCGCGGCTCGGTCGCCCGCTACTGCCTGGACCACGCCCGCGGCGGCGTGCTGGTCGTCCCGCCGTCCGACCTGCACGACGACCTGCGGGCCCTGCACCGGGGCATCGACCTGCGGGAACTCATCGCGGCCTGAGAGATTTTGACGACCGGTCAGTTCTCGTGCACGGTCCGGCCGCCGACCACCGTCCGGGCCGGCAGCAGATCGCGCAGCGCCGCCGTCGGGCAGTCCAGCGGGTCGACCGGCCAGAGCGTGAGGTCGGCGAGCGCCCCCGGCCGCAGGCTGCCGCGGTCGGCGCTCTCGCCGGTCAGCCGGGCGGCGTTCACGGTGTGCAGCGCGATCGCCTCGGCCCGTCCGATCGCGTGCTCGGGGCCGACCACCCCGGCCGTGGTGCCGCGGGTCGTCATGCCCCACACCGACACCATCGCGCCGTACGGGCCGACCGGGAAGTCCGAGCCGGCCGAGAGCTGTGCTCCCTCGTCCAGCCACTCGCGCAGCGGGAACAGGGCGGCGGTGCGCTCCTCGCCCCAGGCGCGCTGCTGGGTGAGCGCGCCGTCGTGCAGCAGCGGGTGCTGCACCGTGACCGGGATGCCGAGGGCGATCGCCCGGGCCCGCTGGTCGGGCCGGGCCAGTCCGCCGTGCTCAACCACCAGCGTCCCCGGCGGCAGGCCCGGGCGGCGCTTCAGCACCTGCTCGAAGACGTCCAGCAGCACCCGCAGCCCGCGGTCGCCCCAGGCGTGCACGCCCGCCCGCCAGCCCCGTTCGACCACCCGCTCCACCGCCGCGAGCAGTTCCTCCGGCTCCCAGAGCAGTCGGCCGTGGTAGCAGGGCTGCCCCTGGTAGGGCTGTTCCAGGGCGCCCGCCTCGAAGCCGCCGTCGATGCCGAACTTGACGCCCCACAGGCTCAGTCGATCGTCGTCCCGGCCGTCCGCGCGCCAGTCGTCCATCCGGTCCAGCAGGGCGTCCACCTGCTCGGGGGTGCGGGCCGCGAAGCCGGACACCAGCGCCCGGACCCGGACGGCGAGCGCGCCCCCGGCCCGGGCCGCGTCCAGCACGTCGAGGTCCTCCACCGGGACGAGGCAGTCCCGCACGGTGCCGATCCCGGTGGCCGCGTAGTCGGCGGAGGCCGCGCGCAGCCCCTCGATCCGCTCGGCGAGGGTCGGGCGCGGCAGCACCCGCTCGACCGGCTCGGTCGCCCGGTTGATCAGCCGGCCGGTCAGCCGCCCGTGCTCGTCGCGCTCGACCACGCCGCCGTCCGGCGACTCGGTGGACTCGTCGATCCCGGCCAGCCGCAGCGCGGCCGAGTTGAGCACCATGTTGTACGCGCCCCGGCGCACCAGCACCGGGTGCTCGCCGGTGGCGCCGTCCAGCTCCGCGGTGGTCGGCATCCGCTGCTCGGCGAGCAGCACCTCCTGCCAGTTGACCGTGGTGACGATCCACTGCCCGGCCGGGGTGCGGGCGGCGCGCTCGCGGATCAGCTCCAGGAACCCGGCGAGGTCCCGGGCCCGGTGCACCGGGACGCCATGGACGCTGTGCCCGGCCAGGATCAGGTGGGTGTGGGTGTCGTCGAAGGCGGGCAGCACCGTCGCCGACGGGTCGTCCACCACCTCGGTGTCCGGTCCGACCAGGGCGTCCAGGCCGTCCGGCGCGGCGGAGAGCGCCGTGATCCGGCCGCCGGTGACGGCCACCGCCCGCTGCGGCGGCTCGCCCGGCACCAGGGTGTGCACGGCGCCGGCGCGGATCAGCAGGTCGGCTGGGGCTGGGGCGGTCATGGCTGCTCCTGGGGGTGGGGCGCTCCGGCGGGGTGGGACAGTCCGGTGACCTTCTCGACGTACCGCAGGCTCGGCTCGGCGAGCCGCCCGTGCACCTCGGTGAACACGGCCCGGGCCGGGCGGGCGTTCCAGTCGGCGGGCAGCAGCGGCTCGGGCAGCCCGGGGTCGAGGTACGGCAGCCGGCGCCACTGGGTGAGCATCGGCACATAGGCGCGGAACGCCTCGACCGGCTCGACCGCCTTGACCGGTCCGACTGCCTCGACCGTGGCGACCGCTTCGACCGCCTCGACCGGGGCGCGCCCGCGCAGCTCCTCGGCGACCGGCCGCCAGGTGTCGGTGAAGGCCGCGTACTGCGCCTCGATCGCCGGGAGGTCCCACCAACTCGCCACCGCCGTACGGAGTTCGGCGAAGCCGGCGTACTCGGCGGAGAGGAAGAGGTGTACGTAGGCGCTCAGACCGAGGCGCTCCAGCAGGCGGCGGGCGTCCGGCAGCAGCCGGGCGGGGGCCAGCCAGACGCCGGGGGCGGCGTTGCCGAAGCCGAGCCAGCTGAGCCGGGAGCGCAGCTGGTGGCGGTGGGCGCGCTCGGACTCGGGCACCGAGAAGACCGCCACCACCCAGCCGTCGGCGAGTTCGGCGGGCTCCAGGCTGTGGAAGATCCGGCGGTCGCCCTCGTCGAACACCGGGCCCATCGCGGGGGCCAGCCGGTAGCCGGTGCCCGCGCGGCGCTCCTGGAGCAGGGTGCCGGCCTTCTTCAGCCGGGAGATCGCCGAGCGGACGGCCGGGCCGTCGACGTCCAGCTCGGCCATCAGCGCGATCAGGTCGGCGATCGATATCCAGCCGCCGAGGCGGCGGACGAACTCGCCGTAGACGGTGTTGATCAGGGAGCTGGGCCGGGTGCTGCTCTGCGTGCTCTCCGGCATGCCCGGCCCTCCTCCCCGACGGCTGGTGGTGATCATAGAACGTCAGCCGTACGCCCCGGAGAGCAGGTGCCCGGCGCCGGGGGCGACGGCGGGCAGGCCGAGCGCCCGCAGCAGTTGGTGGGTGGTGCAGATCGCCGCCGAGACCACCGGCATGCCGAGCTGCTGTTCGGCCTCCTCGACGGCGGACAGCGAGGGCAGCTGCACGCAGGCGGAGAGCACCACGGCGTCCGCTCCGGCGTACGAGAGGCCCTTGGCGATCGCGGGCAGCCGGGCCGGGTCGTGGGCGGCCACCTCCAGGTTGTCGGCGATCTCCAGGGCGGCGTGGTCGAGCACCTCGATGCCCTCCTGGCCGAGGTAGTCGACCACCGTCCGGGCCAGTGGGCGCAGGTACGGGGTGACCATCGCGACCTTCTTCGCTCCGAGCACCTGGAGCCCGGCGACCAGGGCGCCGGCGCTGGTGACCACGGGCGCGGGCGCGCCGTTCTCGACGGTCCGGCGGTGCAGCCGCCGCTCGGCCTCGCGGTGGTAGCCGGGGCCGGTGGCCATCACCGCCACCAGACAGGCGTAGCCGATCACGTCGACCCGGGCGTCCGAGAGTTCGGCGGCGCAGCGGTCGGACTCGCCGTCCATGGCCCGCAGTTGCTCGGGGGTGACCCTGGTCATCCGCATCCGGCTGGAGTGGAAGGTGAACCGCTCGGGGGCGATCGCCTCGCGGGCCCGCAGCAGGGCCGGGACTTCGGTCTCCATGGTGACGTTGGAGCTGGGGACGATCTGGCCGATCCGGTAGGTGGTCATCTGCGCCGGACTCCTCTCAGCGGGCGTCGATCACGGGGTTGGCGAGGGTGCCGATCCGCTCGATGGTGGCCTCGACCAGGTCGCCGGGCTGCAGGAACTGCGGCGGGACCATCCCGGCGCCCACTCCGGAGGGGGAGCCGGTGGCGATCACGTCCCCGGGCTCCAGGGTCATGCCGGCCGAGATGTCGGCGATCAGCCGGGCGATGCCGAACAGCATGTGGCGGGTGTTGGAGTCCTGTCGCAGCTCGCCGTTGACCCGCAGCGAGAGGTCGAGCCGCTGGGGGTCGGGGATCTCGTCGGCGGTGACCACCACCGGCCCGAACGGCGCGTAGCTGTCCTGGCCCTTGGAGAAGAACCACTGGCCGGAGCGGCGCTGGTCGCGGGCGCTGATGTCGTTGACGATGCTGTAGCCGAACACGTGCCGCCAGGCGTCCCGTTCGCTCACCCGGCGGGCGGGTTCGCCGATCACCACGGCGAGTTCGCACTCCCAGTCGAGCTGCTTGGTGAGGTCGGCGTTGTGCAGGATCGGCTGGCCGGGGCCGGTCACGGCGGTGGCGGGCTTGCCGAACAGCACCGGACGGTCCGGGAGTTCGCGCTCGGTCTCCAGGCTGCGGTGGGACTCGGCCACGTGCTCCACGTAGTTGAGGCCGACGCCGACGATCTTGCCGGGGCGCAGCGGGGCGCACAGCGAGACCTCGGCGAGCGGCCGGGTCCGCCCCGGGTCGTCGAGCAGCCGGCGGGCGGTGGCCAGGGCGGGCTCGCCGACCCTGATCAACTCCAGGAGGGTGCCGGGGAGTTCGACACCGGCGGCGGCGGCCAGGGCGGTCAGGTCGGCGACCCGGTCGGTGCCGGTCCGGGCGCCCAGGCGGGGGGTGTCGTCGCCGTCGGCGCGGTAGGTCAGCAGCTGCATCGCGGTGAACTCCTGTTACGGGGTCGTGGGCTGGTGCCCGTCGTGGTCCGGGAAGGCCTCTTCGCGGTACAGGCCGAGCGAGTGCATCACCGGGAAGTCGTTGAAGGAGAACAGGCAGGCGTCCTCGCCCTGGTCGAGGTTCGCGTGCTCGTGCCAGGCCCAGGACGGCACCACGAAGACGTCGCCCTGCTGCCACGCGAAGCGCTGCCCGGCGATCACCGAGACGCCGCGCCCCTTGGCGGCGGTGTAGACCACCGAGCCGGTGTGCCGGTGGGCGCGGGTGGCCTGGCCGGGGCGGAGCAGCTGGAGGTGGGCGGCCATGGTGGGCATCACCGAGCCGCCGGTGGCCGGGTTGGTGTACTCCATGATCACGCCGTCGTAGGGCGATCCCTCGGTGGCGCGGGCGAGTCGGCACAGCGCGTGGTGGCTGGGCTCCCAGGGCCAGCCGAGCAGCGGCGAGTACGGGCGGGTCCACTTCTCGACGCCGTACGGGAGCAGGTTTCCGCCGTAGCTGAGCAGCGAGGAGTTCGGTACCGGGTCGGGCCGCTGGTGGAGGTCGGGGTGGACTTCGTAGAAGTTGGCGTCCAGGGTGTTGACCAGCGGGATGTCCAGGCCGTCCTGCCAGATCACCGGGTCGGACTCGGACTCGTTGCCGTGCTCGTGCCAGGTGCCGTTGGGGGTGATCGCGAAGTCGCGCGGGCCGACCCTGAGCTTCTGCCCGTCGACGATCGTCCAGGCGCCGGTGCCCTCGTGGACGAAGCGCAGGGCGGCGGCCTGGTGGCGGTGGGCGGTCATCGCCTCGCCGGGGCCCATGATCTGCAGTCCGGTGTACAACAGGCCGACGGCGGCGCTGAGTTCGCGGCGTCCTGGGTTGACCAGCATCACCACCCGGCGGCCCGCGTCGTCGGCCTGCACCAGCGGCAGGGCCTTGCGGACCAGCGGGCGCAGGTCGGCGTAGCGCCAGAGCACCGGGACGGACTTCGGCTGGGGGTACCAGGGTTCGATCTCGTTCGCCACCGTCCACAGGGCGCCGGCCTCGTGCTTGGCCAACTCCTCGTAGTAGGCGCGCAGTTCGGGGCTGTCCTGGACGCGGGCCCGGCCGATCCGGGCGTCGTCGTAGGTGCCTTCGGCGGTCATGCCTCCTCCTCGGTCAGATCTCGTCGCGGGAGTGGGTCGGTCGTGCGGGCGGGTCAGTCGTGGGGTCGGGGCAGTCGTGAGGGTGTGCCAGCGGCCGCAGCGGGCGGTCCTCCACGTGCAGCCGGAAGACGTCGAAGCGGTTGTAGTGGCCGATGATGTCGTGCATCTGCTTGGGCTGGATGCACCGGCCGAGGTCGATCTCGGCGTAGACGATGCCCTCCTCGTCCACCAGTGGTTCGGTGACCGCCCGGCCGTCCGGTCCGAAGATCCCGGACAGCGCGTTGCGCGGGCGGGCGAGCTGTTTGCGCACCTGCTGGTCCTCGCCGGCGATCAGGTCGACCATCTCGGGCGAGATGGTGGAGCAGGAGACCACGGTGAACAGCTTGCCCTCGAAGCAGTGGGCAGCGGCGCGCAGCGCGATCGCCTCCGCCATGTCGTAGTCCTCGGGGGCCACCGGCAGGGCGATGTAGCTGGCGGCGTGGACGAGTTCGCCCTGCGCCAGCAGGGTGAAGCGGGCCAGGGTGTTGGTGTTCTCGCCGCAGGCCAGCGCGCCGAGCGGACCGACGGCCGTGCGGTGCACCTTCAGCGAGCTGCCGTCACCCTGGGTCCAGGTCAGCTTCTCGGCCCAGGTCGGGACCAACTTGCGGTGAACGCCGAGGAGTTCGCCGTCCGAGCCGATGATCAGCAGGGTGTTGTACAGCACCCCGAGGCTGTGTCGGCCGCGCTCGTTGACGCCGATCACCAGCACCACCCCGGCCTGTCGGGCGGCGGCGCGCAGGGTGTCGACGTACGGCCCGGGGACGTCCACGGCGGCGCGGTACAGCCGTTCGTACCAGGGCGAGCCCTGGACGGGCGTCATCGTCCAGTTCCAGTACGGGTAGCCGGGCACGAACACCTCGGGGAAGACCACCAGTTCGGCGCCGCGTCCGGCCGCCTCCTGGATCAGGGCGACGGCCTTGTCCACTGTGGCGGCCGGGTCCAGGTAGACCGGGGCGGCCTGGACGGCGGCGGCGGTGAAGCGGGGCAGGTCCATGCTTCTCCTCACTCCTCACTCCTCGCCCTCGGTCGGGGGCGGCAGCCAGCGGCGGTGGACGGGCGGGGCGGCTTCGCGCAGCAGGTTCAGGCGCGGGGCGACCTTGTCGGCGCCCGGGCCCGGCGGCTTGCGGCGCCCGGCCAGCCAGGGCTCGGGCCAGGGCGCGCCGGGGCCGGTGTAGCCCTGGTCGGCGGCGGCGTGCAGGGTCCAGAAGGGGTCGTGCAGGTGGGCCCGGCCGATCGCGACCAGGTCGGCGCGGCCGGCCAGCAGGACGGAGTTGGCGTCGTCGTGGCCGGAGATCGCGCCCACCGCGACGGTCGGCAGGCCGGTGGCGGTGCGCACCAGCTCGGCGAACGGCGTCTGGTAGCCGCGCCCGTACGGCGGCCGCTGGTGCGCCACCACCTCGCCGGTGGACACGTCCACCGCGTCCGCCCCGGCGTCGGCCAGCGCCCGGCAGATCGCCACCGCCTCGGCCTCGGTGGTGCCGCCGGGTGCCCAGTCCGCGGCCGAGATCCGCACCAGCAGCGGCCGCCCGGCGGGCCAGGCGGCGCGGACGGCGGCCAGCACCTCGACCGGCAGTCGCAGTCGGTGGGCGAGCGGGCCGCCGTAGCGGTCGGTGCGGCGGTTGGCGAGCGGGGAGAGGAAGGCGGAGAGCAGGTGTCCGTGGCCGAACTGCAGCTCCAGCACGTCGAACCCGGCCCGGGCGGCGCGTTCGGCGGAGTCGGCGAAGTCGGCGGTGACGGCGGCCAGTTGGACGTCATTGGCCTCGTGCGGGGTCGGGCTGTCGGCGTCCCAGGGCAGCGGCGAGGGGGCGAGCAGCGGCCAGCCCTCGGCGAGCGGGCGGCCGATGCCGTCCGGTCCGGGCGCGGCGGTGGCGCCCCGGCGGCCGGCGTGGGTGAGCTGGATGCCCACCGGGGTGTCGCTCACCGCCGCGACGGCGCGCCGGAGTTCGGTCCAGGCGGCCTGCTGGCGGTCGGTCCACAGCCCGGGGCAGCGGTCGGTGGTCCGGCCCTCGGGGCTGACGGCGGTCATCCCGGCGATCACCAGGCCGGCGCCGCCGAGTGCGTGGGCGGTCAGCTGGGCCCGGTCGAAGGCGCTGGGCAGGGCGTCGGGGGAGGTGAAGGTGGCCAGCGGGGGGACGACGATCCGGTTGCGCAGCTCCAGTGCGCCCAGCTTCAGCGGCCGGAACATCGGCGGCACCCCGGGTGCGCCGCCGGCGGCGGTGTCCACGGCGGCGACGAACTCCGGGTCGCGGGCGCGCAGATTGCCGTAGGTGACCCGGCGGCTGCGGGTGAGCAGGTTGAAGGCGAACCGGTCGGCGTCCTGTCCGGTGCGGCGGCCGATCGTCTCGAACCACTCCAGGCTGGCCTGCGCGGCGCGCTGGGTGGACTCCACCACCGGCCGCCGCTCGGCCTCGTAGGCGGCCAACGCGCCGTCCAGGGTGGGCTGTTCGCTCAGTGCTGCGGCCAGGGCGAGGGCGTCCTCCAGCGCCAGCTTGGTGCCCGAGCCGATCGAGAAGTGCGCGGAGTGCGCGGCGTCGCCGAGCAGCACGGTGTTGCGGTGGCGCCAACTGGCGTTCCGTACCGTGGTGAAGCGGATCCAGCGGGAGGCGTTGGGGATCAGCCGGTGGCCGTCCAGGTGCCCGGCGAGCAGTTCGGCGCAGCGTGCCACGCTCGCGGTGTCGCTCTCGCCGCGGGTCGACTCCCGGGCGGCGAGGGCCTCGAAGCCCGCGCGGCGCCAGGCGTCCTCGGCGATCTCGACGATGAAGGTCGAGCGGGTGGCGCTGTACGGGTAGGCGTGCACCTGGACGGTGCCGAAGTCGAACTCCTCGACGATGAAGGTGAAGGCCTCGAAGACCCGGTCGGTGGCGAGCCAGATGTAGCGGCAGTGCCGCTCGTCCAGTTCGGTGCGGAACGCCTCGGGGTGGGCGGCCCGGGTGGCCGAGTGGATGCCGTCGGCGGCCACCACCAGGTCGTACTCGGCGGCGAGCCGGTCGACCGCTGGGGCGGGCGTGCGGTAGCGGACGTCCACCGCCAGGTCGGCGCAGCGCCGTTGCAGCACGGCGCGCAGCCGGTTGCGGTCCAGGGCGGCGAAGCCGTGGCCGCCGCTGGTGCGGACCTGGCCGGCGTAGCGGATGTCGATGTCGCTCCAGTGGGCGAACTCGGCGCTGATCGCGGCGAAGACCTCGGGGTCGGCCTGGGCGATGCCGTCCAGGGTCTCGTCGGAGAAGACCACGCCGAAGCCGAATTCGTCCTCCCGGCCGTCCCGTTCGAACACGGTGATCTCGCGCTCGGGGGCCAACCGCTTGGCCAGGGCGGCGAAGTAGAGCCCGCCCGGGCCGGCGCCGATGACGGCGATCCGGCGGGCCTCCGGGCCCGGGCCCGGGCGCGGTGGGCCGGTGCGCGGTGCACCCGCCGTCATGCGAGCACCTCCGCCTGCTGCGGCCCGGCCTCGGCGAGCGCCCGGCGGACCGGCGCGGGCCAGGGCTCGGCGCCCTTGGTGTGCGGGGCCGCGTGCACCACCGACATCCGGCCGCTGGCGGCCAGGCCCTGCGGCCCGTGCACCTCGAAGGCGTAGTGCAGCGAGGAGCCGCCGACCCGGACCACCCGCAGCTCGGTGCGGACGACGTCCCCGAACCAGAGCCGCTCGCGGTAGTCCGCCTCGAAGTGCACCCGGGGGATCCGCCCGAACAGCTCGGCCAGCCCGAGCCGGCGCAGCAGCGCCGCCTCCGCCGCCTCGGCCCAGCGTTGCACGGCGGAGAAGTGGTAGTGCCCGGCGGCGTCGGTGTCGGACCACTCGACCCGGCGCTCGATGGTGACACTGGCGGGGTTCGGTCGCGGTTCCAGGGCGGCCCTCCGGCGGAGTTCGGCGCGCAGCAGCTTGCCGGTCGCGGTGCGCGGCAGTCCGGTGACGAACTCGACGGCGCGCGGGTACTTGTACGGGGCGATGGTGCGCTTGACGTGTTCCTGGAGCTCCTTGACGGTCTCCGGGCCGGCCGTGGCGCCCTCGCGCAGCACCACGTAAGCCTTGACCACCGTGCCGCGCCGCTCGTCCGGGGCGGCCACCACGGCGCAGTCGGCCACCGCCGGGTGGGCGGCGAGCGCCTGTTCCACCTCGGGGCCGGCGATGTTGTAGCCGGCCGAGACGATCATGTCGTCGTTGCGGGCCTGGTACCAGAAGTAGCCGTCCCGGTCGCGGAGGTAGGTGTCGCCGGTGAGGTTCCAGCCGTTGCGGACGTAGTCGTGCTGGCGTTCGTCGTTCAGGTAGCGGCAGCCGGTCGGGCCCTTGACGGCGAGCAGCCCGGGTTCGCCGTCCGGCAGGGGGTTGCCCTGGTCGTCGAGTATCGCGGCCCGGTAGCCGGGGACGGGGCGGCCGGTGGCGCCGGGCCGGATGTCGCCGTCGGCGGCCGCGATGAACACGTGCAGCAGCTCGGTGGCGCCGATGCCGTCGATCAGGCGTCGGCCGGTGGCGGCGTGGAAGGCCTCCCAGACGGCTGCGGGCAGTGGCTCTCCGGCCGACACGCAGCGCCGCACGCCCGCCAGCCGGTCGGCCAGCCCGGCGGCGAGGATCGCCCGGTAGGCGGTCGGGGCGGTGAACAGCACGCTCACGCCGTGCCGCCGGACCAGCTCGGCGAGTTGCTCGGGGGCGGCCTGCTCCAGCAGCAGGCTGGCGGCGCCGGCCCGCAGCGGGAAGACCAGCAGGCCGCCGAGGCCGAAGGTGAAGCCGAGCGGCGGGGTGCCGGTGAACAGGTCGTCGGGGGTGGGGCGGAGCAGGTGGCGGGAGAAGGTGTCGGCGTTGGCCAGCACGTCGCGGTGGAAGTGCAGGGTGGCCTTGGGGCGGCCGGTGGTGCCGGACGTGAAGGCGATCAGTGCGACGTCGTCGGCGGCGGTCGGTACGGCGGTGAAGCCGGGGCGCCGGTCGGCGCAGCGGGCGGTGAGGTCTTCCGGGCCGGGGCCGCCGAAGGGCAGGACGCGCAGGCCGGGGGTGGCGGCCCGGTCGAGTTCGGCGAGGAAGCGGTGGTCGCACAGGGCGATGGTGGGGCGGGCGATCCGGGTCAGTTCGGTCAGCTCGGCCGCGCGCAGCAGCGGCATGGTGGTGACCACCACTCCGCCGGCCTTCAGGACGCCGAGCCAACAGGCGGCCAGCCAGGGCGTGTTGGGGCCGCGCAGCAGGACCCGGTTGCCGGTGGCCAGGCCCAGCTCCTCGGTGAGCAGTCCGGCGATCCGGTCGGCGTGGTCGCGCAGGTCGCCGTAGCTCCACCGCTCGGTCGGGGTGAGCAGGCAGCGGCGGTCCGGTCCGAGGCGGGCGATGGTGTCGTCGAGCAGGGCCGCGGCGCAGTTCAGGCGGTCGGGGTAGGCCAACTCCGGGAGTTCGAAGAGGAGTTCCGGCCACTGGTCGAAGGGCGGAAGATGGTCTCGGCAGAACGTGTCCACGTGCGCCGAGGGGGAGAGCTCCATGGGCGGGCACCTCGTTGTGCGAGCGGGAGTGAAGCCAGTATGGCGCTCTCGTGACGCCAGTCAAGAGAGCGATACATGCATTCGGGCTACCGCGGTGGGAGGTGCGGCCGGGCAGACGGAACGCCCCGCGGGCCGGTGGGGCCTGCGGGGCGTGAGGGGATTCCGGGTTGGGTGCGGCGTGGTTCCCGGGGTTCAGGTGTTCGGGCGTTCAGGCGGCGGACTGGAAGGTCGCGTCCGGCGCGCGGTCGTCCTGGGACTGCTGGGCCCGCTCGGCGAGCAGCCGGGTGAACAGGACCAGGGCGGGCGTGGTGGCGGCCGCGCCCGGCCCGTCGTCCTGCACGGACAGCAGGGTCGAGCCGACCCGCACCACGGCCTCCGTCGCCGACGCGCCCCGGGTGCGGGCGGCGCTCTGGTCGCCGATCGACGGGATGGTCACGGTGGTGGCGGCCTCCTGGCCGTCGCCCGGGCCGAGCATGCTGCCGAAGGCCCGGCCGGCCGCCTCGGCGGAGCTGAAGCCGACCACGGTGAACCGTACGGTCTGGGCCGGAACGGCGTGGAACGCCACGGTGGCGTAAGCGAGTTGCTGGTCGCAGGCGTCCGGGAGCAGACACGGCACGTCCGGCCCGCCGCCGGTCCCGGAGCGCGGCCCGCTCTCCACCTGCCAGCCGGCCGGCATCGCCGCCACGTCCGGCAGCACGCCCTGCGCCTGCGCGGGGTCGCGGACGGTCCGGGCGGCGTGGGCGAAGTCCGGCCCGGTGGGGTGCAGTAGCGGGCGCGAGCCGAGGTTGATGCCCAGTGAGACCAGCGCGGCGATCAGGACCAGGGCCAGGGCGACGATGATCGCGAGGTTGCCGCGCCGGGCGGCCAGGGCCCGGGCGCCGGCGGCGGCCGGGTCGACCCGGAGCTGGACGGTGGTCGGGCCGGTGGTCGGGCCGGTCCGTAGTTGGACGGTGCGGGGGTCGGCCTCCGGATTGCCGCGTAGTTGGACGGTGCGGGGGTCGGCCTCCGGATTGCCGCGTAGCTGGACGGTGCGGGGGTCCGCTTCGGGGTCGGTCCGTAGCTGGACGGTGCGCGGGTCGGCCGCTTGACCGGTCCGTAGCCGGACGGTGCTCGGACCGGTCGGTGTGCCGAGCGTGGTGGTGCCCAGGTACTGGGCGAACCCCTGGTCGGTGGACAGCAGTTGGCTGACGGCCGTGGCCAGCGCGGCGCGCGCCCGCGGATCGTCCGGCCCGCCCTCGATCGCCGCCAGGGCCCGCGCCCCCTCCGGCATCAGCCGCAGCCGGGCCCGCACCACCTCGGCCACCGGCTGCCCCGCCCCGCCCGTCGCACCCCGGGCCAGCCGGACCAGCGCCCGCACCACGCCCGGTACCAGCTCCTGGCCGTCCCCCATGGCAACTCCCCCCGCCGCATGAGTCCTTGCCACCAGGCTCCCGGACCGGTGGCCGGGACGCACCCCCACCGGACCGAACGGAGACTGAACTGCAACCGCGCCCGGACGCACCGGGCACCCGACGGCTCCTCCAGGCGTACCGGCGCGAGGGTGCGCGGCCGCCGGGCCGCCGGGCCGCCGCGTGCAGGACGCGGCGGCGGTCAGCGCACCGGCGTCGACATGTAGACCGCGCGGCGCCCGTAGCAGTCCGGCACCGCCACCTCCCGGTGCGCCCGGTAGCCGAGCAGCCGCAGCAGGATGTCGGCGCCGCGCACCGCGACCATCGAGATCCGCTCGAAGCCCGACTCCTCGGCCTGCGTCCGGAAGTGCCGCATGAACCCGAGCGCGACGTCCCGGCCGCGCAGGTCCTCGGCGATCACCAGGTCGTGCACGTGCAGGTTGGTGGAGGCGTACGTGCTCTCCTCCGGCCGGGTGAGGTCCGGGCAGCGCAGGGGCGGGTACGGCAGGCTGAGCAGGTAGCCGCGGACGACGCCCCGGTGTTCCAGCACGAAGCAGGTGGCCGGCGAGCTGCGGGCCCGGGACTGCAGGGCCTCCCGACCTTCCGACAGGCCGTCGGCCGCGTAGGCGTCGTGTTCCAGTGCGACCACGGCGTCCCAGTCGTCGTCGGCCAGTCGTCGGATCCGGAGGTCCCCGCTCACCGGGCCGGCACCTCCGCGTCGGCGTCCGGGCCCGCTGCGTCGGCTTCCGGACCCTGGGGGCCGGCGTCCAGGCCCTGGGCGCGGGCGGCGGTCACCAGCGCTGCCCAGGCCTCCACCAGCACCGCCCAGCGCTCGGCGTCCTGCCGGGCCTCGTCCAGGAGCTGCGGGCGCCGCTCGGCCACCACGTCCGCGAGTTCGGCGTACTTGCCGCCCAGCTTGCGGTAGGAGCGGTCCAGGACGTCCAGGCAGTGCTCGTTCCCGGCCCGGTCCCAGTCGACGCTGCCCCGGATCAGGTCGAGGACGGGCTCGACCTTCAGCCCGTGCCGCTCGTCCAGCAGCTCGCGGCCGAGGTCGATCATCCCGCCGTAGACCGGGTACAGGTACAGCATCGAGAGCAGGAACTTGACGAACCGCAGCTGGTAGGCGATGAAGCCGGCGCCAGTGCGGCGTTCGGGCGTGTAGTAGTTGACGATGTGGCGGTTGTGGACGACGCCGGGCAGCCGGGAGTGGACCAGGGCGTGCAGCAGGGCGTAGTCGCTGCCGATGGTCTCGATCGAGGGCAGGAGCGGCAGCACCTCGTAGGCCCGGTGGTCCAGGGCGATGTTGCACATGTAGACGTCCCAGATGTCGGGCACGCCGAGGACGGAGTCGTCGGAGCTGAACGGCCCGGAGTCGGAGCCCTTGAAGGAGACCTCCACCATCGCGTCGCGGTCCTCCTCCGGCCACACCGGCGGGGTCCACAGGCGCACCACGTCGCGGTAGACGGCCGGGTCCAGCTCGTGGATCTCGCTGATGTCCACGTTGAGTTCGCCGATGAAGGAGCCGCTGACCAGCATCACCGGCTTGTCCGCGTCGGCCGGGTCGAGCTCGGAGCGGGACACGCCGGCCACCGCCTCGCCGGCCGGCCGGCCGATCGAGAGCAGCTCGTGGTGGATCGGGAAGACCTTCTCGCCGTCGACGACCTGGAAGTCGGCGTCGTCGTTGCGCAGGTGCGCCGAGGTGCAGCCCAGGGCGGCTGCGCCCAGGAACAGCCGGTTGACGCAGGAGCCGTACGCGACGGCCGGCGGGAGCATCAGGTCGAGCAGCAGCTCGGGGTCGGCGGCGCCGGAGCGCTCGGCCACCCGGCGCAGGAAGTCCCGCTGCCGCTCCTCGCCCAGGTGGTGGACGACCACGCCGGGGGTCGGCTCCAGCGCGGCCACGGCGCGCGCGTTCTGCGCGAACTCGGCGGCACCGGTGGTGTCGAGGATGAGGAGGTGCGCCTCGACCCCGAAGTTGGCGACGGCGTAGGCCGCCTCCTCGGCGAGTTCCGCGATGGTCTCGGGGCAGGGACGCATGGTCGGCAGGGCGAGGCAGATTCTCTGCATGGCGGTGGTTCTCCGTCTTTTCGTCAGAAACGTTGCGGCAACGGCGACATGAGTGCTTCGAGGCGCACCACCGTGGACTAGACCACTTCCCAAGTCAACGATTGACAAGGCGGCTGCGGCGAGGTGGAATGCGCCCCCGCCCGGCCGCTTCCGGGGCTTCCCCGGGCCCCTTTTCGGGCAGGAGGAGTACGGAGCCGGCGGCACGCGCCGCGGGCCCCGGCCCGCACGCCAGGACGAACTCCCCTCGATGATCCGAACGGCCGTGCGGGCGCAGGAGGTTCAACGCCACCGATCCTGCCGTCGGGGTCAACCCCCGGCCGGGACCTGCCGATACCGGCAATGACGCCACTACGCCGTTCGGAGGAGCCAGCATGCCCGAGCCGTGGCTGCCCGGTGCCGAGATCCACGACCTCGGCGACCACGCACCGACCGACCACCAGTACCCGCCGAAGGCCATCGCCCACATCACCTGGGACCGCAACGCCACCGCCTCCGCACCGCAGGACTGGTGCTCCTACGAGGACCTGGTCGGGTACTTCACCGGCCCCGGCGCCGGTGACGCCCCGCACCTGGTCTGGGACCCGTTCAGCGGCCGCGCCGCCCAGCTGTTCCCCGCCGACTCCCGCTCCAAGAGCCTGCTCAGCCCCGACCAGAGCCCCACCCGCACCAACCGGGCCGGGCGGGTGGTGATCCAGATCGAGGCGGTCTTCTTCCCGTACTGCCGCCACCAGGGCACGGTCTACCCGCGGCTGGTCGACACCCCCTGCGCGGGCTGGGACCGGATCCACGCCTGGATCTCCTCCTGGGGCGTGCCCGACGTGTGGCCGATGGGGCGGCCCACCGACCTCTCCGCGCACCGCGACGAGCGGGTCTGGGAGACCGTCGGCGGCTGGTACGCCCACGCCCACGTGCCCTTCAACGACCACGTCGACCCCGGCTCCTGGCCCGCCTTCACCGCCGGCTCCGGCTCGCCGTCCGGGCCGCCCTCCCAGCCGCCCCCGGTGCCGCCCGCCGGCCCCACCCCGGCCCGCTACCAGGTCAGCATCAACGGCCTGGCGTACGGCTACGGCGCCCACGGCTACCAGGTCACCACGGTCGGCCGGGCGCTGGTCGCGGCCGGCTTCGGCGCCCACTACCACTCCGGGCCCGGACCGGACTGGACGGACGCCGACACCGAGAACTACGCCGACTACCAGACGAGCCTGGGCTACTCCGGGCAGGCCGCCGACGGCGTACCCGGCGAGGGCTCGCTGCGCCGGCTGCTCGGCTACCTGCCCGGGCCGCGCACCGTCTCGCTCGCCCACGTCGTCGCGGCGGCGCACACCGACCCGGGTGCCGAGCAGGGGCACCGGACGTACGGGGCCGAGGTGGCGATCGTCGAACAGGCGCTGGTGGACGAGGGGTTGCTCGAACAGCGCTGGGTGGACGGCTCCTTCGGCAGCCTCACGGTCACGGCGTACGCGGGCTGGCAGCGGCGGTGCGGCTACACGGCGGGGGCCGCGGACGGGATCCCCGGATCGGACTCGCTGCACCGGCTGGGCGCGGCCCACGGCTTCGCGGTGACGGACTGACGCGCCGATGCCGACGGGCTGGCGGGCCTACGGGCTGACCGGGCAGGCGGGGCTGACCGGGCTGGCGGGCCGACTGCGTCTGCTCCGGCGGGCGTACTCCCGGGGAAGTTGATCGGTCGCGGTTGCTCCCGGCGCGTACTCGCCCGGGAGTAGGCCAAGTTAGTTCCACCGTCAGATGCCCGATGAGGAGCGGGCGGGGGAGTCTGGGCGCGTCCTCGTGACCCCGACTCGAAGGAGGTACCCGTGCGCTCGTCCACCGGAGCCGTCGCGGCCCCCGGCGCGCGGCGGCGGCCCACCGGCCGCCGCCTGTCGCCGCGGGCGCGCAAGCGGCTGGTGGTGCTGCACGTCGTCGTCTCGGTGAGCTGGCTGGCGCTGATGCTCTGCCTGCTCACCCTGGCGGTGACGGCGCTGACCACCGACGACGCCGACCGGTTGAGAACCGCCTACCGGGCGATGGCTCTGCTGGGCGACCCGCTCATCCTGCCGCTGAGCCTGCTCACCCTGCTGAGCGGGGTGGTGCTGGGGCTCGGCACGTCCTGGGGCCTGTTCCGGTACTACTGGGTGAGCACCAAGTTCTGGCTGACGCTCGGCGCGATGGCCGCCTCGGTGTTCGCCCTCACCGACCGGCTTCACGACGCGGCCCGCGTCGCGGACGCTCACCCGGCCGGGCCGATCCCGGTGGCGGAGCTCGGCTTCGTCCGCTACAACACGGTGATCGTCCCGGCGGTCGCGCTCGCGCTCTACCTGTTCAACGTCATCCTGTCGGTGTACAAGCCCTGGGGGCGCCGCACGGCCGCGGGCGAGCGCCCGGGCCGAATACCGCGGGCGGGTGACCGGACCGAGGCCCGGACCGAGGCCGGGCCCGGGCCCGAGGGGCGATGACGGCCGCACCCATCGGCGCCGGCCGGGGGAATGCCCACCCGGCGGGCGGGCGTTGTCCACCCACGTGACCAGCGCTACGCCCGCGACCAGGCTCTCCGTCCTCGACCGCTCCCGGACCAGACAGGGCGAGGAACCGGCGCAGGCGCTGCGCAACACGGTGGCCCTCGCCCGCGAGGTCGAGCGGCTGGGCTACCACCGGTTCTGGGTCTCCGAGCACCACGGCGTGCCCGGGGTGGCCGGATCGGCGCCGACGGTGCTCGCCGCGGCGGTCGCGGCGGCCACCAGCCGGATCCGGGTCGGCACCGGCGGGGTGATGCTGCCCAACCACCAGCCCATGGTGGTGGCCGAGCAGTTCGGGGTGCTGGCGGCACTGTTCCCGGGGCGGATCGACATGGGGCTCGGCCGCTCGGTGGGCTTCACCGACGGCGTCCGGCGGGCGCTCGGGCGGGAGAAGGACGCCGCGGACGACTTCGGAGGCCAGCTGAGCGAGCTGCTCGGCTACTTCGACGGCTCGCAGCAGGTGCACCGGGACGTCCACGCCCGTCCGGCCGAGGGCCTGCACGTGCCGGCCTTCGTCCTGGCCACCGGTGCGGGCGCCGAGCTGGCCGCCGAGGCTGGGCTGCCGCTGGTGATCGCCGCCGCGCGCGGGGAGGACCGGATGCTCGCCGCGATCGACGCCTATCGCAGCCGCTTCCGCCCCTCCGAGCAGGCCGACGAGCCGTACGTGGTGGTCTCGGGCACGGTCGCGGTGGCCGAGACCGAGGAACGGGCGCGCGAACTACTCGTCCCGGAGGCCTGGGCCGGCGCGTACTCCCGCACCCACGGGGAGTTCCCGCCGCTGGCCCCGGCCGCCGAGATCCGGGCGCGGGCGATGAGCGGGCGCGAGCGGGCCGCGTTCGAACAGTCGCTCAAGGGCCACATCGCTGGCACCCCGGAGCAGACCGCCGCCGAGCTGGCCGCCCTGGTGGCGCGCAGCGGCGCGGACGAGTTCCTGGTGGCGACCAGCACCTACGACCGCACCGCACTCCTGGACTCCTACCGTCTGCTCGCCGAGGCCGTCGGCCAGGCCTGAGGCGTGGTCGACCTGGGCCGGGTCGACCCGGCCCCCCGGGCCGGATTTCTGACCAGGCGTGATGACCTGCTATTGTTTTTCTCGTCGAGGGGAAATGATCTTCCGCAACGAAGACTTCTCGAACATGCGTCAGCGGTGCTACCAGAGCACGTCCTACTTTCAGTAGGAAGAGTCCGTGCGATCCGGGCCTGGCGCTCCACCCGAAGGGGCCCGTTCCGTCCAGCGGAACGGGCCCCTTCGTCATGCCCGGCCGTCCGCGGGGCCCTCCACTCGTCCGCCGGGGCGCTCCGCCCGTCCGCCCGTCCGCCGGAGCCCGAGCCGCCGTCCGCCCGTCGGCGTGGCCGTGCGCGCCCGGTTGGCGAACGGTGGGTCCTCTTATCGCACTTTGGTCCTCGAAACCCTCGCCAGCGATCCGGTATCAGCCAAGGTCTCGCACCAGGTGGCTGGTGGGCCATCCGTCGCGACGGTCGACCGGCCAGCGGGTTTGCCCCTCAGGCAGGCCTGGCGCTCCATCACACCTTGGCTGAAACCCGTCGCATCTGGTGTGAATATGCCATTGGAATGTTCGTCATACGGAATCCGGCAGTAGCCTTCCGTGTCGAACCCGCCACTGCTGGTGGCGACCCGGCCGGAGTCGCGCTGCGCCCGGCCACCCAGACCCCCTCGAAGGAGCCGGTGTGCCGGGTATCGACGAATGCCTCTCCGGAGCGATGGCGATCGCCGGAGCCCGCTCGGCGAGCCTGGTCGACTGGAGCAGCGGACTTGCCCTCGGCAGCCTCGGGGACAGCCCGGTCGGCGAACACGAGACCGCGGCGGCCGAGGCAACCGATTTGGTGCGCGCGGCAGTTGAGAGCCAGACCTTCACCGTGGCGGAGGACCGGCGCTCGCCCTTGGAGGACATCATCGTCACCGCGGGCCGCAGCTACCACCTGATCCGCTTCATCGACACCGTCTTCGACAGCCGGCTCGTCCTGCACCTCTGGCTGGACCGGGAGTCGGGCAACCTCGCCGTCGCCCGCTTCCGCCTCCAGGCCCTCGCCGAGGAGCTGGTGCTGGGGTGAGCGCGGCGCCCGTACCGACCGTCGCATTCCGGCCAGCCGGCTGCGCCACCTCGCCCGCCGTTGCCGCGTCGATGACCCCGATGGCCCCGACGTCCCCGATGGCCCCGACGTCCCTGATGGCCCCGGCGATCCCGACACCCCCGATGTCCCCGACACCCCCGACCGCCCGGCGGTGGCCCGCATGACCGCCGGACCTCTGACCGCCGGACCGCTGACGGCCGGACCGCTGACGGCCGGACCGCTGACGGCCGGACCGCTGACGGCCGGACCGCTGACCGCCGCTCCGCTGGTCGCCGAAGCGCCGCCGGCGGAGCGGACCGACCGGGCCGAGTCCGCCTCGCCCAGGACCCCGGGCGAGGCCGTCGCCCTGCTCGCCGCCCGCCGGGCCACCGGCGCCCTGCACGGTCCGCTCGGCATCCTCCACCTGGTCGACGGCCAGGTGGCCGCCGCCGAGTCGCCGCGCGCGCCCGGGCTGGCCGACCTGCTCACCGGCTGCGGCCGGATCACCTCCGAGGACTGGGCCGAGCTGCTGGACCGCCACGGCCCGCAGGGGCGGGTCGGCGAAGTCCTGGTCGAACGGCGGCTGCTCACCCACGGTGAGCTCGAACTCGGCCACCTGGGCACGCTGTTCGACGCCTCCTACTTCGTCCTCGCCGACCGGGCCGGAGGCACCTGGCGGTTCGAGTCCGCCACCCGGCACTGGCTCGGCCCGGTGGCACTGGTCGACCCGGCGCGGCTCGGCCGCGAGGTCGAGCGCCGTCGCCAGCTCCTCGACCGGATCTGGCCCTGGCCGCAGCTCGACACCGCGCCGGTGCGTCCGGTCGAGCACGGCCGACGCCCCTCGCACCGCCCGCCCGGCCGACGCCGACGCGACCTGCTTGACCACGCCGACGGCCGAAGAACCCCGGCGGACCTGGCCCGGCTGCTCGGCCGCTCCGGCTTCGGTGTGACGGCGGACGTCCGCCGGCTGGCCGCCGCGGGACTGCTCGACGCCCCCCGCCACGCCGCGCCGGCCGCCACGCCCCCGGCCGCCGCCCCCGGTCCGGCCGCACCCGGACAACCCGGAGCCGCCCCCGCCCGCCCGTCCGCCGCCCCCGTCCGCCCCGGCGGCGGACTGCACCGCAGGGTCCCCGGCGCGACCCTCCGCGGCACCCCGGCCACCAGCCCCCCGGTCACCAGCTCCCCGCCCCCCGGCCCCGCAGCCCCCGCGCCCGCCCCCACGCGCTCCGACCGACCACCCACCCCGGCAGCGGCCCACCCGCTGACCGTCCCCGACCCGGACATCGCGCTGCTGACCCGGGTCCGAGACCTTCTGGAGGCCCGACTTTGAGCCACTCTCCGCCCGCGACCCCGCCGTCCCGGCCATGAGGCGGGCGCTCAAGCAGCGTGTCGGAAGGAGACAACTGATCGCCTTGGAGACCGAGCTGCTCGCCGAACTCCGCGCCGTCAAACGCCGCGTCCCGCACCTCGCGGGCGGCCTGGTGGCCAGCGTGGACGGCCTGCTGGTCGCGCACGACACCCACGGGACGGAACCCACCGGTCTGGCCGCGATGACGGCGGCCTCGCTCTCGCTGGCCCAGCGGCTGGCGGACACCACCGGCCAGGGCGAGTTCCGCGAGTCGGTGGTGCGCGGCGAACACGGCTACGTCGCCACCTACGCGGCCGGCGGCAGCTGCGTGCTGACCCTGCTGGCGCTCCCGGACGTCAACGTCGGCCGGCTCCACCTGGAGGCCCGTCGCTGCGCCCGGCGCATCGCCGAGCTGCTCAACGACGCCCTGGTGCCGAAGGACCCGCGCGACGCGGGCTGACCCGCCCTGACCGAGGACCCTTCCCGTCCATCGACCATCCGACCGACCCAACCGACCGACCCAACCGACCGACCCAACCGACCGACCCAACCGACCGACCCAACCGACCGACCCAACCGACCGACCCAACCGACCGACCCAACCGAC
>NZ_JBVJQR010000022.1:111466-121431 GCF_055608425.1 Kitasatospora sp. NPDC036934
ACCGACCCAACCGCCGACGAACCGACTTATCGACCAACCGACTGACCAACAGGAGTTGACGACAATGACCGACGCAGCCGGCGCGCTCAAGCAGGCGATGACCACCATTGAAGGTGCCATCGGCGCGGCCCTGGTGGACTACAACAGCGGCATGGCGCTCGCCACCCTCGACGGCCCCGGCGGCCTGGACCTCAACGTGGCCGCGGCCGGGAACACCGACGTGGTGCGCGCCAAGATGCGCACCATGGACATGCTCGGCCTGCAGGACGGCATCGAGGACATCCTGATCACGCTGAGTAGCCAGTACCATCTGATCCGCCCGCTCGGCGGCCGCACCGGCAAGGGCCTGTTCCTCTACCTGGCGCTGGACAAGGGCCGGGCCAACCTGGCGATGGCCCGCCACCAGCTCACCCGGATCGAGGCCGACCTGGAGGTCTGACCGCCGCGGGCGCCGGCCCCGGCGGCGGCTCACGCCCCGCCGGGCTCCGTCCACCGGACCTCGCCGCCCGCCAGCCCCGCGCACACCGCGCCGTCGGCGGTCAGCACGCTCCACGGCGCGAGCAGCGCGTGCGGCGGGACGGACAGCGCGCCGCCCTCCGCGAACCCCAGCTCCAGGCCGCCGGCCGGGGTGATCCGTGCGGAGTCGACCGTCCGGCCGACCAGTGCCAGTAGGGGCGGCGTCGGCCGGACGGTGAGTGCCGGGAAGAAGTGCCCGACCTCCTCCGGGGCCGCGAAGGACGGCGCCGCGAAGCGGAACTCGTGTGCCACCCGTACGGTCACCGGCCCGTCGAGCCGCAGGTCGAGCCGGGCTCCGCCGCTGACGGCCTCGACCCGCCGACCGGTCAGCACCTCAGTGATCGCGTTCTGCATGCCCCCAGTGTTCACCCGTCCGAGGGTTCTCAACCCCCGGACCGGCGGCCCGTCCGCGCACCAGCTCGACCGGCCCGCCCGCCCGTTCCCGGGCCGTGATCGCGGCGGCGACCCGGTTCCAGGACGGCTCGGACAGCAGGGCCCGGGCCTCCTCCGGGCCGCAGAGCCGCCACTCCACCAGCTCCTGCTCCTGGAGCGTGATCGAACTGAGCAGTTCCGCCGTCACCTGGCCGCCGTCGTAGACGTACACCAGGACGGCGGTGTCCCGGCCGGTCGCCGGGTCGGCCTCGGAGTCGGCCGCCACGCCGGGCTGCCAGTCCAGCGCGAGCAGCGGCCCCGGCTCGACCTCCCAGCCCAGTTCCTCGCGGATCTCCCGCCGCGCCGCCGTCCGGGGCGTCTCCCGGGCGGCCTCGACCCCGCCGCCCGGCAGCGTCCAGTACGGCACCCGCCCGCGCGGCCCGTCCCACGGCCGCAGCCGCACCAGCAGCACCCGGCCGTCACCGTCGGTGAACAGCGCCCGGGCCTTCGCCCGGATCCGCGGCCGGGTGGCGTAGTAGGTGTCCCGGTCCATCGGCGGCTCGGTCGTCGACGGCTCGGCCGTCAGTGGCCCGCTGGACCTCGGGGCCGACTCCGTCCCCAGTCCGGGCGCCGCGGCCAGCCCGGTGTACTCGGGTACCGGCCCGCCGGCGGGCAGCGCCCGCAGGGTGTGCCCGACCGGCAGGCTGTCCTCCAGCTCCAGCGGCCCGGCCGTCCGCGGCGCCCGCAGACAGGCCGTCACCCGCCGGGACAGCCGCGGCGGCAGGGCGTGCCCCGCCTCCTCCGCCGTCAGCCACACCCATCCGCCGACCTCGGCGGCGTCCGGCCGGATCGCCGCCACCTGTTCCGCCGTCAGCGGCTCGGCCCAGTACAGGTACGCCACGATCGGCGGCCGGGTCGGGGACATCGCCCAGTCGACGCACGCCAGCGGCCCCAGTCGGGGAGTGAAGCCCAGCTCCTCGGCGATCTCCCGCTCCGCCGTCTCCCGGGGCGAGCGGTCGGCGGGCTCCCACCCGCCGCCGGGGATCGCCATCGGGTGCTTCCGGTCGTACGGCAGCCGCACCACCAGCACTCGCCCCCGCCCGTCCGGGGCCGGCTGCCCGTCCGGGAACAGCACCCCGGCCGCCGCCAGGATCCCCCGTCCCGTCTTGCCCGACGCTTCCACCCAGGCTCCTTCCGCCACATCGTTCTCCGGGGACGACATCCCCGCCGGGCTCATGGTTCCCCCCGAACGCCTGCGCGGATACCCGCTCCCGGTGATCCCGCCCTCGCCGCTCGGCACCCCGCGCCCCGCGCTGTGCCGTCACCCCAGCGAGGCCAGGGCCTGGGCCGCGGCCCAGGCCATCCGTTCGTCGTGCCGCGCGCTCGACCCGCGCAGCCGGGCGGTGCCCTCCACCGCGGCGAGGGCCAGCAGGCCCGGCAGCAGGTCGGTGCTGCGGGCGGCGACCCAGCGGGTGCCCCGGGTGGCCATCCACCAGAGGTCGGCGGCTCGGCCCGGTGGGGGTTCGGCGGGTTCGAGGGCGGGTGGTGGGCCGAGCGGGTGCCCCGCCGTGCCGAGCAGTTCGTGGAACCGGCGGGCGATCAGGTGGTGCCCCTCGGCGCTGGGGTGGAGGCGGTCCACGCTCAGCAGTCGCCGCTGTTCGCACCAGGGCAGCTCGGCGATGTGCAGGTGTACGGCCCGGTGCCGCGCGGTCAGGGCGTGCACCACGGTGTTGACCGCGCGCATCCGCCGGGCCAGCGGGCGGGCGAGCGGCGCCGGAAGGCGGAGCAGGGTGCCGGGGTCGGGCAGGCAGGCGGTGAGCAACACCGCTCCGTGGCAGGACAGTTCGCCCAGGGTGGTGTCCAGCTCCAGGGTGGTGCGCCGGATGTCGAAGCCCGCCCGCAGGGTGTCGTTCCCGCCGACCAGTACGGCCGCCAGCTGGGGGTGGCGGGCCAGTGCCGCCGGGACTTGACGGGACGTCAGGTCAGTCGTCTGGGCGCCACTGTAGGCCAGGTTGGTGAACTCGACGGTCCCTCCCTTGGGCGCCAGCGACCCGGCGAGGACGGCGGCCCAGCCGCGCCACCGCTCGCCGACCTGGTCTCCGATCCCCTCGGTCAGCGAGTCCCCGAGCGCGACGAAGCGCAGCAGCTCGCCCGCGGTCGGCTGGTCCTCGGCAGCCCGGTCGGGCCCGGTGTCCAGCACACTCATCGCGAACCCCTCTCCCGTGCGCCGGAGTTCCGCTCGTCCCCACCGGGTCCCCGAACCGGGCCCGCGCCCGAGCCCCCAAATGTGCCCGAGCCCTCAAGCGCGCCCGAGCCCTCAAGCGCGCCCGAGCCCTCAAGTTCACCCGAGTTCCGCAGCCCGCCCGCGACGCCCGCTCCCCGCGCCTCGCTCGCCGCACCGGACTCCCGCGCCCCGCCCGCCGCACCCGGTCCCCGTACCCCGTGCGCCGCCAGGAAGGCCGCCACCGCCGCCGGCCAGCCGTACCGCTCGGCCTGTGCCCGGGCGGCAGCCCGCCGCACCGGCTCCTCGCGCCCCAGCAACTCCCGTACGGCGGCGGCGAATCCAGCCCCGGAGTCGACGGCGGCCACCCCGGCGGGCCCGACCAGTCCGGGCAGCGCGGAGGAGCGGCTGACCGCGACCGGCGTGCCGCAGGCCAGCGCCTCCAGCGCGGCCAGCCCGAAGGTCTCCACCGGCCCGGGCGCCAGCACGACGTCCGCGCTGCCCAGCAGCCCGGCCAGTTCCGCGCGCCCGCCGATGTGGCCGAGGAAGCGCACCGGCAGCCGCAGCCGCGCGGCCCGGGCGGCCAGCCGCTCCCGCAGCGGGCCGGTCCCGGCCACCACCAGGACGGTGGGCAGTCCGCGCGCCCGCAACCGGGTCAGCGCCTCGATCGCCCGCTCGGGCCGTTTCTCGGCCGAGAGCCGGGAGCAGAGCACCAGCAGCACGTCCCCGGGCGCCGCGTACCGGGCCCGTTCCGCCGCCCGTACGTCCGCCGGCAGCGGGCGCATCGCCGTCAGGTCCACCCCGAGCGGCGCCCGGACCAGGTTGGGCACGCCGATCCGGCGGAACTCGGCCGCCGCCCAGTCGGTGGTGCAGAGCACCGAGTCGTAGGCGCGGGCGGTCGCCGCGTTGAGCCGGTCGGCGGCTGCGGCGGCCAGCGGGCGGGGTACGCCCCAGGTGCCCAGCAGCCCGGTGGCGCTCTCGTGCGAGACCATCACCGAGCGGACGCCGTGCCGCCGGGCCCAACTGCCGCTCCAGCGCAGGGTCGTACGGTCGGAGACCTCCAGTCGGTCGGGGCTGAGCCGGGTCAGTTCGGCGGCCACCGCCCGCCGGTCGGTGAGCAGCCGGTAGCCGCCGCTGGCCGGCAGTACGGGGCCGGGGAGGGTGACCACCAGGCCCTGCTCGGTGTCCTCCTCGGAGCGCCGCTCGCCGGGCACGATCAGCACCGGCCGGTGCCCGGCCGCCCGGTACCCGGCGCCCAGGTGGCGCAGCGCGGTGCGCAGGCCGCCGGAGACCGGGGTGACGAAGTTGGCGAGCCGCACGATCGTCAGCGGCCCGCTGCGAGGTGGGGGCGTCATGCCGGCAGCTCCTCCGGCAGGACCGGCACCTCCGGCTCGGCGGGGGCGGTCGATGTGGCGGTCGCGGGAGCAACGGCAGGAGCAACAGCAACAGCCGGAGCCGGAGCGCCGGAGGTTCCCGCCGCCTCCGCCACCCCCCGGTGCTCCGCGAGCACCTCGGCGTAGTGCCGCAGCAGCAGGTCCCCGACCGCCTCCCAGGTCCGGGCGGTGACCTCGGCCCGCCCGGCCCGCCCGTACGCGGCCCGGCGGGCCGGATCGGCGGCCAGCTCGGCGACCGCCCGGGCGACCGCCGCGCCGTCCCGGGGCGGCACCAGCAGCCCGGTGCGGTGGTGGGCGACCAGGTCGAGCGGGCCGCCGGCGGCCGGTCCGATCACGGGCACGCCGCTGGCCATCGCCTCCTGGATGGTCTGGCAGAAGGTCTCCAGCGGGCCGGTGTGGACGAACACGTCCAGGGTGGCGAAACATCGTGCCAGTTCCTCGCCGGTGCGGCGGCCGAGGAACACCGCGCCGGGCATCGAGGCCTTGAGCCCGGGCGCGGAGGGGCCGTCCCCGACGACCACCACCCGCACCCCGGGCAGGGCGGAGGCGGCGGCCAGCAGGTCGACCCGCTTCTCGGGTGCCAGCCGCCCGACGTACCCGACCAGCACCTCTCCGCCGGGGGCGAGCGCCCGGTGCAGGGCCTCGTCGCGGTGCCGGGGGTGGAAGCGCACCGAGTCCACCCCGCGCGGCCACAGCTGGACCCTGGGCACCCCGTGCGCGGTGAGGTCCTGCGCGGCGGGGGTGGAGGGCGCCAGGGTGCGGGCGGCGGCCCGGTGCACGGCCCGGATCCGTCGCCAGGCGGCGGCCTCCCCGAGCCCCCGTCCGGCCCGGTAGGCGTGGGCGTACCCGGCGAGGTCGGTCTGGTAGACGGCGACGGCGGGCACCCCGAGCCGGGCTGCGACCTGCATTCCGCGCGCGCCCAGCACGAACGGGCTGGCCAGGTGGACGATGTCGGGCCGGTGCCGGGCGAGCGCGGCCGCCAGTTGCCGACTGGGCAGCGCGATCCGCACCTGGGGGTACCCGGGCAGCGGCATCGACGGGATGTGCACCACGGGGATCCGCTCCGCCTCGGCGCCGGTGCCGCAGGTCCGCGGTGGGCACTGGGCGCCCCGCGCCGGTGCGGGGGTGACGACGAGGGGCCGGTGGCCCCGACGGAGCAGGTGCTCGGCCGTCCGCAGCACGCTGTGGGCGACTCCGTTGACCTCGGGAGGAAAGGATTCGGTGACGATGGCGACGCGCATGCCGGTGTTGTGTCCGCGCCCGGCGTGCACCCGGCCAAAGGGATCTGTCGTACAAGCGAACGCGGGTCGGCGATTTGCACCGCCGACCCGCGTCCTCCACCCGGCGTCGCCTCAGGCCGAGCCGGCCGTCTCCTTGAGCTCCGCGTACGGCGCGAGCTTGCGGATCGACTCGATGCTCTTCAGGCAGTCGTCCTTGTTCTCGTGCGGGTCGCCGGTCACCACGACGGACCCGTTGCTCGCCTTGAGCCGGAACCGGTGCATCCCGCTCTCGTCCGTGTACAGCTCGAACTTCCCAGCCATGCCAGTCGACACCTCTCGCTCAGGTAACCCCCCCTCGCACCGCACCGTAGGTCGGACCACGTTGCGCCGCCCGCCGGCCGGGGCATCCGAGTCATCGGACGAGGGCGGCCGCGGCCGCCGACACGGGGGCGCTCGCCGCCGCCTCCGAGGCACCACGTCCCGGGGCGACGGCGAGCATGAGGCCCCATCGGCCGCACACGACCTCGGGAGGGCGGGGCAGCCGGGCTTCTCGCGGCGTTGTTGCGGGCCCGCGCCGTGGAGCACAACTTCCACGCCGCCGGGTCCTCATGCCTGCCGTCCCGTCGCCAGCCGTCCGGCGGGGAAACGCACCCCGCCCCTCCGTGCCTCAGTTGCGAATATTAGCAACTGTTCAGGTCTTCGACTGCCATGGGGGCCGGCGACCCCTCGTGCGGGCCGAGCGTACGGAAGCGTCCGATCCCGCCCGGCCTGCTGAGCGTTGGTGGCCGGAAGAGATTGCGAATGTCTGAATCCACTACATGCGGAACCAACGAGTTGCGAAATTCTTCATCTGCGCACATGATGTCGACTGTCCGACCGGCACCGGGTGCCCGCGGCCGCCCGGTAGGGGCGGGCCGGGCGAGGGAGAGGGGCGATGGCCGAAGTCTTCGAGCATGAGCTGCGCGAGCAGCTCGCCCTGGCGCGCGAGGCCCTGCTGGGCGCGCAGACCGACGGTGACGACGAGGGGGCGGTGGCCTACGAGGGCAGGCTCTCCGGGCTGCTCTCGATCGCGGCCATCAACGGCATCGACGTCGCGGACTGAATCCCCGAGCACGACGCAAGGAGAGGGCTGAGCCATGGCCGTCCCGCTGTACCAGGCGAAGGCGGAGTTCTTCCGCACCCTGGGCCACCCGGTGCGCATCCGGGTGCTGGAACTGCTGCAGAACGGGCCGACGCCGGTCCGGGAACTGCTCGCCAGCCTCGACATCGAGGCCCCCAGCCTGTCCCAGCAGCTCGCGATCCTGCGCCGGGCGAACCTGGTGACGGCCACCCGCGGCGGCAGCACCGTGGTGTACGCGCTCGCCACCCCGGACGTGGCCGACCTGCTGACGGCCGCCCGGCGGATACTGACCACGGTCATCACCGACCAGGAGCAGCTGCTGGCCGAACTGCGGGCGGGCGCTGAGGGGGTCCGGGCGTGAACGCCGTCCTGAACCGGGTGCGCGCCGTCCTGCCCACCCGGCGGATCCTCGCCACCATGGGCCGTTCACCCCGCAAGGACCTGCTCGCCGGGCTCACCGTGGCCATCGTCGCGCTGCCGCTCGCGCTGGGCTTCGGGATCTCCTCCGGAGCGGGCGCGGAAGCCGGCCTGGCCACCGCGGTCGTCGCCGGGGCGCTCGCCGCCCTCTTCGGCGGCTCCAACCTCCAGGTGTCCGGCCCGACCGGCGCCATGACCGTCGTCCTGGTCCCGATCATCGCCCGCTACGGCACCGCCGGTGTGCTGACCGTGGGCCTGCTGGCCGGCGTGGTCCTGGTCGCCCTGTCCCTGCTGCGAGCCGGGCGCTGGATGGCCTACGTCCCGGTGCCGGTGGTGGAAGGGTTCACGCTCGGCATCGCCGCCGTCATCGGCCTCCAGCAGGTGCCCGGCGCGCTCGGCGTGAAGAAGCCCGAGGGCGACAACCCGGCCGTCGTCGCGGTCAGGGCCGTCGCCGACTTCGTCTCCACCCCGCACTGGGCCGCCCTCGCCATCGCGCTCGCGGTTGCGGTGGTGATGCTGGCCGGGGTCCGGCTGCGACCCTCGCTGCCGTTCTCACTGATCGCCGTCGTCGCCGCGACCCTCGTCGCGGAGCTCACCGGCCTGCCGGTGGCCACCATCGGCCACCTGCCCGCCGGACTCCCCCTGCCCTCCCTCGGCTTTCTCGACCTCTCCGCAGTCCCAGCCCTCCTCCCCTCCGCGCTGGCCGTCGCCGCCCTGGCCGCACTCGAATCGCTGATGTCCGCGACCGCCGCCGACGCCATGAGCGTCTCCGAGCGCCACGACAGCGACCGCGAACTGTTCGGCCAGGGCCTGGCCAACCTGGCCGCTCCGCTGTTCGGAGGCGTCGCCGCCACCGGCGCGATCGCCCGCACCGCCGTCAACGTGCGCTCCGGCGCCGTCTCCCGGCTCGCCGCCCTCGTCCACGCGGCCGTCCTCGCGGTGATCGTCTTCGCCGCGGCCCCGCTGGTCTCGGGGATCCCGCTCGCGGCGCTGGCCGGGGTGCTGATCGCCACCGCCGTGCGCATGGTGGAGGTCGGCGCGCTGCGCGCGCTGGCCCGCACCGGTCGGGGCGAGGCCGCCGTCCTCGTGCTCACCGCCGCCGCCACCCTCGCCTTCGACCTGGTCACCGCCGTCATCGTCGGCATGCTCGTCTCCGGCGTCCTGGCGCTGGCCGCCGTCGCCAGGACGACCCGCGTCGAGCAGGTCCCGCTGCACGCCGACCTGCCCCCGGCGGACCATCACGAAGAGGAGCAGGCACTGCTGGCCGAGCACATCGCCGCCTATCGGATCGACGGCCCGCTGTTGTTCGCCGTCGCCCACCGCTTCCTGCTCGAACTCACCGAATCCGCTGAGGTCAAGGTCGCGATACTGCGGATGTCCCGGGTCAGTGCCATCGACGCCAGCGGCGCGACCGTCCTCGGCGACGCCATCGCCAAGTTGCAGCGCCGCGGCACCCTCGTCCTCGTCTCCGGCATCCGCGACGAGCACCACCGACCCCTGGACGCCCTCGGCACACTCGACCGCCTGCGCGCCGACGGCCACGTCTTCCGCACCACGCCGGACGCCATCGCCTACGCCCGAACCCACCTGCACGGCTCCCTGGCCCCGGCGGGCCGCACCGCCGAGAACGCCACCACGGTGGGAGCGAGCAGTTGAGCACCGCCGGGGTCCCCCGGTGATCCGGCGCCGGCGTGACCGCGGGTACCACGGCCCGTCCAGCTCCCTCCGGACCCAACCGGCCGACCCCTACCGGCGCTACCGGATGAGCCTGGCCAGCAGCTGGGCCGCCGCCAAGGTCGTGCGCCGGATCACGGTCACCCTCCTCGCCTCGTGGGGCATCCCGCCGAAGTCGACGGTCCACGACGCCGCCGTCTTCGTCGTCACCGAACTCGCCGCCAACGCGGTGCGCCACGCCGCGCGCCGCTCCCCGTTCTTCGAGCTGCTGCTCACCGCCACCAACACGCACCTGGAGGTCGCCGTCCGCGACAGCCACCCGGCCCTGCTCGGTACCCCCGAACCGGGCGGCACAGGAGGCCTGGCCGCCGTCGCCGACCTCGCCCGGTCGGCAGGCGGCCGGCTGAGCATCCACCCCGATCGGGACGGCGGCAAAGCCGTACACGTCCGACTTCCCCTGAACCCCTGAACCCCTGAACCCCTGAACCCCTGACCACCGCGACCCGAACAAGAGGCCGCCGCGTGCAGTACGCGATCACCACCTACGACGACCACGGCGCCCCGTTCGCTCCGAAGCTGGTCGACCTGCCCACGCTCCAGGCGCTCCTCGCCCGGGCTGCCGTGACCGGCGAGCGCCTGCACATCCGCCCCCGGAACCCGCAGGCGCGTCCCGCCGCGACCGAACGGAAGGAGATCCCATGAGTACCGATGGCGGTACCGGCGAAGAGAGCAGCCGTCGTAGAGCCATGCTGATCCGTGCCGGCGTCTACATCCTCGGCACTCACCTGTTCGCCGGTTTCGTGATCTTGCTCTTCGCTCTTGGCGACCGCCACTGATCCCCCCGGCGAGCGACTGGGCAGGCGGCGGATCCTGCGGATCGCAGGGCCGGCCCCACTGTGGTCGGCGGGGGCTCCAGCGGAACGAGCGGGCCTATGCCCAATGCCGGTGACTTAGGTTGTGGCGGCTCTGCTGGTGATCGTGATGACGGCCGGGAGCGGTGGTGGCCAGTCGCGGTGTTGGGCGCGTTTGAG